>JAFLCC010000010.1 GCA_017302835.1 Deltaproteobacteria bacterium
TGACGCATCTTTGCCTTAAACTTGTCGTAAAATTTGAGTCTATAGCATTGATAACTCCACTATTGCCGTCAGAAACGCATAAAATAGGGTCTTTAAGGCCCCGCAGCTTAAGATCTGATACAAACCTTTTTAACCCCCTATATGATGTGGACAGATTCAGTGCGAACATCTATATAGGGTGTTAAAAAGACACTTAACGTGTTCTGATCAAAAAGAAATAGAGTTTACTGCAATGTAAATGAAATTTTTCAAACTCTGAAGGCTATTGGTAGGTTATCAGATACGTCTCAAAATTAATGACTCGATCATCGCGATCTCAATGGCCGAGGTCTTTCGCATGCTATGACTCAATGCGCTCTTAGATCTATCAAACTAAGATCGTTAGAAGTTCGGAACTCCTCAGAGCGAAAAGTAAAACTGTATCAGCTTCTCAATTAGTCTTTCTTTAGAAATCCTCTGATCGTTAAAATTAGAATCGCGAGAATAGAACTTGCGATCTGAGATATGTACAATTAAAGTTTCAATTTGTGAGCCAGACTGTAGGCCGCAACTCAAGTGAAGCTATAGAGCACCGTCATGTACTGAACAGAGTATAGATGCCGAGACTGTATGTTATGAGCGAAGGCAACAGGCCAACTTCTGGAAGAGGGAGCAGCGATCCATCGGTGTCCGAGGGCGTGGCATGCAGATAATTAGTTAAGTTAGGAACTTGGGAGATCCAGGAAAGGTTAAAGGGATGTTCAAATCAAAATCGAGTTTCACAACTAGACAAGATTCATTCTTTTTCTGGAAGTCAGATGAACCCATAGTAGCAAAGAAATGTGATAATGCGCACGGAGCGAAGGGGTTCACAAAATTTGGACCGCAAACACTTAACCCAGCAGTTGATTTCTCCCCCAGAAGTGGAAAGATATTTAATTTTCTTAACTTCACATTTTATTGGTGCAGGTTTTTATGTCCATTAACTTGAAACTATATTTTGAAGAGCCCGTTGCCTTAATAGGGCACGGCGGGTTCTGTGAGGAGATTGCTCCTTCTAGAAAGAAGGGTTAGGTTTACTCGATGATTTCAATCATTTTGGAGGTCCTGCGACTTTATTTTTTTATTTGTTGGATATTTTTTTCAATTTGTTTGTCTTCTGAAATGTCGCAACCTCAATTTGAAGCCTTTCGACTCTCTGAAAAAAAAAGGAAACCCGTAGTGGCATTCTCTGGGAAAGGAATGTGGTATTGGGAAAATGTAGGAGATGGCGCTCAGGCATTAAAAGCTAAAATCGTTTTTAATTTGCCTGAATCCTTAAGATCAGCCCAAATATCAAGCCTCACCAATTCCGCATCGGTTAATGTCAAAGATAATAAATTAATACTTTTAACCGGTGATGTAATCACCTTGATTCAATTTAAACGCTCAGAAAATGATATTATTTTAATTGAGTTAAAAATTTTAGGTGATCATTGGGGAATTTGGGATAAGGGATGTGAGGAGGCAAATTTAAACATTCAAATTGAACCCGCTGTTCTTCCCTACTTTATTGGAGCTCGTTGTGTGAGTAAAACCAAGAACCCTCAACTGCAACTTAGTTTTCCCTCGACTTTGGAAGTAGAACGATCTTCCCTATTTGACAGTCAGGGAAAAGGTGAAAGCTGGAGAGTCTATGAACTGGGGAATATAGATGCTGCGGAAGGTGAAGTGGCTAGTTTGACACTTAAATATAAAGGTCAGAATTTTGAACTCAAAGTTCTTTCGACCAAAAGTGTTGAAATTCGTGGATATGCTCCAGAAGCTAAATTTGCTGTAGGATTTGGGTATGATTCTCTTAGTTTTTCAAGTACAACAATCAGCTCAAAAGAGTCGAAACCCATTTTTTTACTAAAGGGATTGCCTTATAAATTATTTTGGCGGTTTGGTTTTGGTATTGATCTTTCTACAGCTTTTTCTTTAACTCAATCAGAGAATTCAATATCATATCTTCAGATTTTGCCTTACGGCTATTTTCGAATTTATGAATCTAAGAAATTTATTTTCGAAGGACGAAGTTCTTTTGCCATATCCTCCCAGACCCACGCAGCTTCAGGTGGAGGATATCAAGTCAATCAGGTGGGAATGGGTCTTATGACGGCTATAAAATTGGGCACGAGTTGGTGGATTTCCACAGAAGTCCGAACAGATGCCATCAGCTCAAATACAATTAAGTCGCATCAATTTTATGATCTGCGCTTATTACGTGACCCTAATAAAGGAAATTTAGGTTGGGGCAGTGGAATTCAATTTCAAAGCATTAAAGTAATTGAGGCTTCTAAAGCTGATAACCTTTTTTCACAATCGATCCTCTATGGATTGGTGGTCTACTAATGAAATATTTATTTCTTTTCGGTTTCTTGCTACTTAGCTTTACATCTCGTTCTGAAAATCGCCTCCCGATTGGAAGCAAGAGTCCGACGGACTCTCCAACCTCCTGGTTATTTGAGATCAATCAAAATGGTCCGATTTCAATGCCAATCAAGAACAACTATAAATGGATACTCAATTCAGAAGGCGCTCGGATACTGCAATGGAAAGTTCTTCTCGATTCGCCATGGGACACTTTGCTGAACCAAGCCAACACAAATACTCCAGCTGCAAGTCTGCAAACCAAAGGGAAAAAAATTTTAGTTACCACCCAATCAATAAATACAAATATTAATTTTTCTATAGGTGGGCCAGCAACACTTAATTTTAAAATGATTCAGCCAAAGGTGATAGATGAAAATTGTGCTCAACTATCCATAGAGTTTCAAGCACAAGGAGCACCAGCGCCTTTTTATCTCGGGATCAGTTGTATTCAGAAAAATAATCTTGTGACATTGTACCTAAGTTTTCCAAATGATGTTGAGTTGGAGCGATCGAGTCTTTTTGAATCTGCAGGAAAAGGCGAAAACTTTCGCATTTATGACTTAAAAAAAATTACAGCAGCTCAAAGTGTTCTGGGAGTTTTTGTTTTTAACTCTAATGGAAAAAATTACACTTATCATTTACAATCATTGAAAACTGAAATTCAAGATGGAAAAATTTCTGAATCTCGTTTTACTATTTCAGCAGGTGGCGGATCAATGACGTTAAAAAGTTCTATAATTGATTTTAAAAGCACCAAACCATTTGCTGTCTTAGCTCTGAGACCACAAAGAGTTATAAATCAGTTTTTATTTGGTGTGAATTTTGAAAGCAGTATTGGAAGTCCTGATTCATCAGTGCCTAGCTCTTTGTCTTATTTTCAAGTTATGGGATATTTGGCCTATTCAAAAATGATTTCAAAAATTTGGGAACTTCAGCCAAGGTTCTATTTTGTTGTTTCCAACCAAAGTTCAGGTTCTGGTGTTGGCTATCAGACGAGTCAGATCGGCCTAGGAATTTGGAATCAATGGCAGTTAGCCAAAAGAACCAGCTTATATTTCGAAGTCATGAGTGAAGCTATTGGCTCGCCGATCATAACGAACCATGTGTACACGGAGTTAGGAATTTTTATTAGAGACTCTGGATTAAACACCGGATGGGGATTGTCCTCTCAGTTCCAATCATACACCGTTACCGATTCTCTCCAAAACATTAGAAAGTTCGGCCAAAACTTTTTTGTGGTCAAAAGATCATTTTAAAAGAAGCCTCAAAGTAGAATTGGTCGAGAATTTTAAAGACCTCCAATTCTCAAATTGATATATCTCGTTTTGATAACAGATCTTCAATTGGAAAATTTCCCGGAAATCACAAAAAATCCTCATTTATTTTGAAAAAAATCCGAAATCATACAAAAGAATAGTTTATAATTAAACAAAGCTCGATACCGAGGGGGAATCACTGAAATCAACTGATTTTCGTCATCTATTGGCATATAGAAAATCGATCCTTTTTCTAATGATATTGGGTTTGCCCCTAAGCATTTATTTTCAAAACTGTGCCCCTCAAGGACATAAAGGTGTTACACGAGTTGGAGATAATGCCGTTAAATCTCCTTTTGCTGATAAAAAAGTAGTCCTTGATTCTTCTAGTTTTTATGGAAAACCGATATCGGCCAATAATGAATCAGATCAAAATTCAATCACTACTGATGATTTTTCGTCAAACTCTTCATTTGACTCGTCTACCAATACCTTCAAATCAGAAATCTTATTGAAAAAAGATATTCGGCTTGTGGCCAAAATAAATAATTCATGTGCTCAATCCTGGTGTGCAGAAGGTCAAAACTTGGATTCCATTACCTGCCAAGCTTTTAAACAAGGAGTTTTACCACAAAAAAAGAATCGCTTTCAAATTTATGAAATTAAAAACCCTGGGGAACTCAATGAAACTCAACTGCAAGAATGGGCAGGAAAAAGCCAAGTTGATCGGCTTTGCTTAAGCGGAATTTCAGAGCTTCGGAGTTACGTGCAAAATGCCCTTTTTAACGATGCTCGGTATTCATACCAACAATTAGCCAATGATCTCATAAATTTCGAAAATGCTCAGACTTATTTTCCTTCTTCAAGTCTAGCGCGAGTTAAAGTTGGTATTATCGATTCTGGAGTTGCTGATGACGTCGACCTTACCAATGTTGTTAGTCGTGTGTCCAATAGTGCTTGGGACGCGACCCCAAACCCTCTATTTATGGGAAACGATCAAACAAAACCAAATCAATATCATGGCACTTTTGTTGCTGGAATTGTGGGAGCTATTCGAAATAATAGTAGAGGCTTTGTTGGCGTGGCGCCAAATGTTGATATTTATGCCTATGCTATTGGAAATGGTCTTGGACAAATGACAAATGCCGAAATTGCAAATGCAATTGCAGACGCGGTAGCAGATGGACTCGATGTAGTAAATATGTCTTTTGGAAATGTGGGAGGTTACTACAACGATGATCCGATGATTTCTGATGGTCTTATTGATGGTTATAATTCAAACGTTCTTTTTGTTGTGGCCGCAGGAAATAGTGGGAATAATTTAGACTCAAGACCAAGCTTTCCAGCACAGTATTCTTTTAGTATGCAAAATGTAATTACTGTTGGCGCCAGTGATACCGTAGGCAATGTCGCTTCTTTTTCAAATCGCAGTGCTACTTATGTTAATATTTTAGCACCTGGTGTATCCATCGCATCAGTCTATCCATCCAACCTCACCCCTCCCGCTGGTGGCGTTGCTATCATGGATGGAACCTCTTTTGCGGCACCTATGGTGACCGGTGCAGCAGCTTTGATGATTGGCAGTTATCGCTTCAGAAACTTAGCTCTGGACGTAGGAACCTTTAAAAAAATGCTCACTGTGGATGGAGCTAAGATCAGAAATGATTTAATCCCTTATATAAAAAACGGGGCTTTTTTAGATTTAGTTTTGTTAGGGCAAGCCATACAACAGCAGTCCACTTTGCAGCCCATAACTATTTCCCAGTCGCGCACAATAGATGCAAAAGGAAATCCTCAAATCGAACTTTCCATTTCATATAATTCATCGATTTTAGCTTCAGTATCTGCAAATTCACGAATCGGAGTTTTTGATCTTACCTCTGGTTGCAACTACTCTTCATCCTGTTTAATTCAAAGTCTTCCTTGGCCACCAACAAATGCTACCTGCGTTGGCAGCAATTGTACCTATAAAGTGATCCTAAATAGGGACCAAGTGATAACTATGATGTCATCGAAAACGGATCCTCAACAGAAACTGCCTTTGTCTGTCGCCATATACCATGTAGTTTCAGGTAAAAGTATTTATGGAGTCGATGCTGCTTCAAAAATTGACATTCGTGATCTCCCCGGAAATTTAGGTCAACCTATCATTGGAGAAGTGACAAATATTCGCATGGACATGCAGTACTTCTATATACAGGGATGGGCTTGTTTGCCTGGATCTGAAGAAGCAGTATATGTAGGTATAATAGACAAAAATAGTACAAGTGTTCTAACTGATTTTGCATATGACTACCCATATATGGTTCCCCACTCAACAATAGATGCAGATGGAGACATCAGTTGGATGGCTAATGTCAATAGTTCAAACTCTTTTAATACTGGAGTTGTTCATTCAAGAGCTTACCAGGCATCAGGTATTACTGTTTCACAGACTCAAAAAAACAGATATCCCGCTGGGCTAGAATCAAATCCCCAACTAGTCAGTTTGTGCCAGACTCTAACGGCCTCCCACGGTTTTGAACTAATTGTCCCTTTTAAACAATTGAGTTCGAATAATTTAAGCGGACAGATGTTTAAAGTTGTTGCTGGCAATACCGGACCAGTAACCCTTTCAGATGCTTCAGGTAATGTGCAATTTGAGTTTCCCGAAATTGTAAGTTCAACTACCGAAGATTCTTTTTCTATAACAAGAGATTCTCAAAATTACCAAATCAATGGCTCACTTTGTTCCCTATCGCCTTCGCCTATCGAAGTAGAAGCGTCATTTACGACCTATAATTATGTTTGGGCACTTACTAACCTCATTCCTAATATCAAGATGAGTGACGGTGGTTTTGTTTATGATAATAAGTTACTTCCAACGACATCTAAACCATTGCCAATTGAAACGGTTCAAATGGTATCCAATACAGATATGACCTTAAAATTCACGAAAGATACATTGGTTGCAACCGATTCAGACCCATTTACAAAAGCATACAAATCTTTTTCCAGCTATCCTCCCAATGCCGGAATCGGTGGACCCACAGTGGGAGGAGGAATTTCAGATGCTTCGATTCAAAATTTCGCAGCTAATATCAATTCCTATAATAAATTTTTAAGAATCGGTACTGGTGAAAACATTACCTATTATCGTCGAAATTCAAATTATATGTCTGGTCCAGCATGGGATACTTTGCAGACACTTTATCAAAATGATCGTTCTAATTTAAAACCACTTAACCCAGGAACATCTGTTGCCAACTATAAGTTTTGGGATTTTTACGATGTTGGACAGCCATTTTCTACAAACTTAGTAGCCTATGATTTTAGCGGACATTATGAAAACGTTGCGAGCTACCTCAGTTCAGCTTACCAAATCAGTTCAGCATTGCGAGAGGCAAAAAAATTTGAAACACCCCTTGCTAAAGGGACAGGATTATTGGGTCATGGGAATTTGTCGGTCAACTGGTCAGGCAGTTGTTCTTCAGGAATCAAGCATGAACTGTCCAACTATGTCATTTCAGACTATATAAAATATGCTCCTTTTTATACAACCGGCGCTTCTGGCTTTTGGATACAGGGTGGCACTCCAAATAATTATGTTGGAACAACGACTGCTTTGGCTATGCGAAACCTACCCATTACATTGCGATTTTTTCAAGATGGAAAACTCGTCTTGCATTTAGAGTCTGATTCAGGTTCTAATTTTAGACAAGTTGATTATAGTTTCAAATAGAAAGGATTTTTTTTGAAAAAAACGATTGAATTTAAACTTACAATTCGTTGTATTCTTAAGTTGATGATCGTTTTACCATCGATCATTTTGATTTCATGCACTGGTAAAGTGAATAATGAATCCAGCATCAAAAGCGCAGTTGAATCCATGGCGCAACAGAATTCAGTAACTTTAATTTCAAACTCAACCCAGGCACAAAACAAATGTGAATCTGGAAACAAGGTAGTTCTTCAAGTTGCGCTCTCATCCATAGCGAAATATTTCTGCCGAGATACCTCTAGATTAATGGATTCAATGAGGCTTGGACCTGTTTGCGACGGTGGGGCAAATATAGTTCCATTAGAAGTTGATAGAAGTGTTAAAGATTGTCATGAGCTAACTCTTTGCGGAAAAAAGTATGTTTCATCGGTTGATATAACTCAACGAATTGACGGGACATCAGTTCAGCAACTGACTTTTGATGATCTTCCTTGGGGATGCCAGGGCGGCATTGAGGCTTCTGTTGATCCGAACTTTTCAAATGGTGAAGTGCAAACGGTGTCATTGCAAGTTTTACCACCATCCTGTCCATTCTGCGAAGCTGTTAACGGTGTTACCTGTGAAACATGTATTTCAAAAAGTTCATCAGAAAATATTTTTGTCGCCGGACAATTAATTCCAAAAACTTGTTCGGGAGCAGGTTGCGCTACTTGTTTGTATCCACCTGCGAATAGCCCCTCTTCAAGCTTAAATTTAGGTACTCCAGAAAGTATAAGTCATGGTGGAACAAGAGCTTTTTATTCGACAGCAATAGCAGTGTGTGGTCAACCCTGCATGCAAGTACAACAGATTCGTGTTTGCAATAATGGAAATTGGGTTCCTGGAAATGACATTAACTTCCCAACTCAATGTCAAGAGCCTGCTTCCAATAGCTGTGTTATAACGAACAGTTTTTTCAATAGGATTTCAAATTCGGTTAAAGATACATTAGGAATTAATTCAAAACCAAATTTAAAAAAAATGGATGCCAGTGATACAGTTACTTGTTCAGATTGTCAAAGTGGAGCTTGCGGCACATGCACAACCGTAGGCGGCACTCCGGGATTTACTTTGTATTCTTCGACAACTGTCCCTTATGGATCAACATGTGAGGCCGTCAATAATTGTCAGGCCTGTTCAGGAGGTTTCTTTCAAGGTAGCACGGCTTATAAATATAAAACGTGTGCTGTTCTTTCTGCGCCTTGCAGGCAACACTTAATTAACCCCGATGTTTCCTCTGGCTCCTCAAGGGTCTTCTACAATGGCGGAAGTTGTGACCCGATTAATTTGCAATGCGTGAATGGAGTTTGGAAAGACAGTTCAGATTCGGCTATATCGCAAGCAACTGTAGAATCTTATTCCGATCAATGTGTAAGGCCTACAGACTGTGTGACTCAAGGAGGAATTTCTATTTTAAATGGAAACAGTCAGTACGTTTTTAATACAAATGAGGTTGATTCTACTGATAGCTGTTACTCATCAAGTCACTATAAGTACCTTGGATGTGCAAGCGGTGCCATTTCACCTTCGGATCCAGGAACTAGTTTTAGATATAAAGATTGCAAAACAAAAACCTGTAAAGATCCGCGAGATCCGTTAAAAACAATTAATGCGGGAGCCACCCTAAGTTATTGGTCCGTAGCAAGTGCGAATTGCTCAAGTCTTCCTGATCCTTCGACTTATTGTAATAACAATAAAGTAACGTTTACATGTGCAACAACTGGCGGAACAGCCACTATTTCACCAGCCGGTTCCACTTTACTCGCAAATTATACAAATACCAGTTGCAACATTCCAGCCTCCTGCAGCTCTTGTGTTTTCAATAAAACCGATGCCTCTAGTATTAATGTGACTGTAAACAGCACCATTAGTTTATTTAAGACAAATACTTCTAATCTATGCCAAGGCGTAGGCGCTGTTTTTAAGTGCGTAGCAGGCATTGGCAATAATCCCCCGGCGCTTTCAGATAATACTGGTGGAACGGCCAATGCGGCTGACTATCCCTATTTAAATTGCAGCCCTACTGGCGGCAATGATCAAGGAAGTCTGGGAGGCACTGGTGGAGGCACTGGGAATGATTCAGGACCTGGATCAGCTCTGAAAAAAAGATTTGGTGCCTCAGAAGGTAGTAGCGCTGGAGGTGTACTTGGCTGTGTCGACGCAGTAAATTGCCCTGCGAATTATTCTAAAGCTACACAACCCTTTGATATTTTATTCTCGCCTTGTTTATTACCTTGGGCCAATCAAGTGGGTGAAATTGAGTTTTATGGATCGTTTAATGCCTTCAGTCTTAATGGATTAAGATTAGCAACTGGAACCACGGATACAGTGTGCGTCGTAAAACCTGATCTTTGTTCAAATCACCGCCAAAGCCGAACCTGTCACTTTCCAACGATGACGGGTTCGAGGGATTTCGTGTATCCAAATTGCGTTGAAAAAGAGAGCTGCCCATGACACCAAAACCTATTAAATTATTTTTTATGCGTCAGAACATTTTGCTTTCCCTCATTTTTTCAATGTTTCTGTTTGGATGCTCCGCCAAAGTAAACACACCACAATCTGAAACGGCAAAACAACTTGAAATAAGTTATTCTAAAGCTTGTGCGACAGGAGAGTGTCCTTGCTCTTCACCATTGGGACCTATAGTCGATGGGGGATCTGCTATTGCCTATGATACTAGCGAAGTCGAATGCGGCGATACCTGTCAGCCTCGTGCAGTAAAACTAGTTTGTAAGAATGGAAATTTTGATCGTCCCATAGCTTCACTTTCTTTTTCCTGCCAAGTTAAAGCCTGTAAGGCCTGCAATGCTGGAAACAATCAAGTACCTCATGGCTATACCGTGCAAATGTATAAGTCCTCTCAAGTGACATGTGGCCAAAGTTGCGATGACAATAAGCGGGCACTAGTTTGTAAGAATGGAATATTACAAGGATCTTTATCTGGGGCTACGAGTGATGGCAAGGACAGCCAATATTCTTTTGCTAGTTGTTTGCCAAAAGCATGCAGTTGCACCATTCCTGATGGCGGAACGATGACTCTTGGTGGGATCATAACATTTTATAAAAGTGCTACAGGAACTTGCAGTGTGCCTTGCAATGATGTTAGCAACACGCATAAACGTACTTGTCTGCAAACTGGAACAGCACAGTCACCAATCTATTCTTTCAGCGGAGACCCTGATTATTCAAAATCCTTGTGCTTAGAAAAACCAGCTAATCTATGCAGCTGTTTGCTTCCAGATCAAAATAGAACACCACTCCCACACGGGCAATCACAGGATTTATTTACTACCAATACCCTTTCCAATTGTAATACCTGCGACACTATTAAAATTCGAGTATATTGTGACAGCGGAGTTCTTTATGACAAGCCTTCAACAGATAGTTCACGCATTGTCCTTGCTCCAGGTCAACTAAACTCTCATCGGTCTCTTAATTGTAACCCCGCCACATCACCAGATTGTAGAATAAATAATAATTGTATCGCTAATAATTCAAGTCAAACACTCTATGGAAAAGCGACTTTGACCTGCGCAGATACACCCAGTGATTCAACAGCACTTTTTTCTTGCTCATCAAGTAACTTGTTAAAAAATGGATTGGCCTACGATTCAAATTCTGACATCTATAGAACAACATGGCAAACTTCACCGCCTTCAAACACATGCGTTGGATGTGCTTTACCATGGGGGGGCTCTGTAGGAAGCGGTTCTACAGTTAGCCTATATAAAAGTTCAGGAATATCTTCGAATTCTTGTGGCACAGGCTGCAAACAAATACAAATGAGGTGCCAGTCTTCTGGTGACTTTACTTCCGGGGACCCAAGCATTGACGCTGATTTTAGAACCAATCGATCACTCTACTCACAAACATGTAATAATATTTGCAATCAAGAAGGTGGTGGTGCTCCACCTCGGTTTTGTTTACTTCCATGGCAAAATAGCTATGTTTCTGCTGATGCATTAATTCCCATGTGGAAAAAGAAAGTTGTTGATTACGGCGATAGTTGTCAAAATTATTTTAAGCTTGGACGATGTTTACTTTCCACTGGAACATTTGATGTAGGTCTTCAATATATTTATAAAAGTTGCACAGAAAAGCCTTTTCAAGGAGTTCGGATCAGTTCAGTAACTCCAAAATTTGTTGCAGCCAGTGGCGGATCCATAACATTAAATGGAACTGGATTTGCGGCAGGAATGCAAGTCTCAATTGATAAATCAAATTGCACTTCTATCAATGTCATAGATAGTACTCGAGCATCTTGCATAGCCCCAACAAAGACATTGGGAACCTATCAAATTTCAGTGGTAGTGGGCCCTAAAAAAGCTGTCTTACCAAATGGGCTCAGTTACTATAGTGGCTCATGCACAGCGGGTCCAGGTTTAGCAGTTTTTAATTACACTGGTTCAGATCAAACTTTTACTGTTCCTGCTGGATGTAATTCTGTTACTGTTACCGCTTGGGGCGCAGGTGGAGGAGGTCGTCAATACTATACAATCCAAGGGCTTTTGACAGCTCAAGTTGGCGGCTCTGGCGGATTTTCCAAAGGAACCTTCAGTGTCATACCTGGATCAACTCTAACCGTAGTAGTGGGAAGCGGCGGTACGGGAGGATATTATCGCGGCTCTTCTGGCGGTGGTTATTCAGGAATTTTTACAGGAAGCCATGTTGATACAACTAAGGCTGTGATAATTGCCGGTGGTGGTGGTGGCGCGGGAGACCCCTCTGGATGTAACATAGGTGGAACTGGTGGTGAAGGTGGTGGTACTAAAGGTGGTACCCATGGATCTTGCTCTGGATTAGGTGGCAGTCAATCTGCCGGAGGTATGGGTGGAGCATCCGCAAGACCAGGTACCCCTTTAAAAGGAGGAGCCATTGGTTCAACATTTACTAGTTATGGAGGCGGAGGAAATGAATCAAGTTACCAATCAGGTGGTGGTGGTGGCGGAGGATATTTTGGCGGAGGCGCAGGTTCCGAAGTTTTAGGTTTAGCTGGTTCTGGGGGGGGGGGAAGTGGATTTTTAGCTCCTGCAGTTACCAATGGAAAATCCTTAACTGGAAGCGGCCGAATGCCTCCCAATATGACGGACGTTAATTATCCGTATGGAATCGGTATTGGTGGAAATGATCCTTCTGGTGGCCGTGGCAGCGCTAATGGAGGAAATGGCTTCTTGATTATTAGTTACTAAATTCTGTAAAAAACTATTTTCAGTTTAAATTAAATATTATTTATTTTTTAAGTTGAATTGCACCATTGGCATCAATATCAAAAGCAATGATTTCTTTTGACCGACCTTTAAAATCAAGTTTTAAATTCGGCACTTCAACGTTTCCTTTCGGAGAAAAAATAACTAGCTTACCTTCTGCGGGAGCTGGATTACCATATTGATTATAAAACGAGATTTCGGCTTTATATGTACCGGGAATAATTTTATCGGCTTGCCAAATTTCAGCCCCTGGACCTCGGCGCGTATCAAGTACCATTTTCCCAGGATAATTTGGATATTGTTTACTTTTAAAATTAAACTTTTTGCCGTTAGGATCGGTGATGGTTAAATCTAAATCATGTTCAGTGGTAAACCAATTTAGAATGATAGCCAAAAATGATCCCTTATTTTCAAGTGATTTAATCTTTTCCATAAGTTCCAAGTTTCTTTGATCTAAAGCTTGGTTTTTATCTTTTTCATGTTCATATTCTTTTTTGAAATCATCCCGACTCGCCATTTTTTTTATGTCTTCTTCTTTTTTCTGTATAACTTTTTTTAATTTTGCAATGGACTCATCTTTTTCTTTTATAATTTCTCCCGATGGCTCTGGTTTACCAACTGAATCTTGAACGGAAGCAATTTGTCGACTCAAGATATTTTTTTCATTTTTCAACTGTGCCAGTTCTTCGCTCATTTGGCGTTTTTCATCTTCATGATTTTGTATTGAGAACTTTAAATCCGAAGTTTCTTTGTTGTTATCTATTTGTGATATTTTTATAGCTTCTGCTTTTCTTTTTTCATCTTCTAGTTCCAGTTTTATTCGACTGCTATCGTAAAGAGCTTTTTCGAGTTCAGCTTGAATCACTTGGACGTCTACCTTTTCTACTACTGTCGTGGGCTTCTTGTTTTCAGCAAAGTTTTGCTGAATAGAATCTTGCATTCTTTTGATAGCATCTGGACTTTGCATAGAATACAGCATAACGAACAATCCAAAAAGAAGAGTCATCATATCGGAATAAGAGACTAACCATCTCTCATCAATATGTTGTTCATGGTCTTCCTGAATGTATTTTTTTTTATAAATGACTTTTAAACTGGGTTCAACCGAGGACGTTTTGTTGTTCTTAGGCTTCATTGCCGACTTGGCTGCATTCATCTCTAGGCTACTTTATTGTTAGTTGTATCTGAAGTGATTGGTATAATTTGTGTGCCTGCCATTTCCATTTGTTCTTTCTTCTCGATAAGGAAATTGCGTACTCGTTCTTTAAACTTCATGCGATCTGACATTGGTAAATGACCGAGAGTGATTTCTGTCAAAAACGCAATAGAGCACTTTTTATTCATGGCTCTTACCGAATCTGCTATCATTTTTCTTTGTCTCGCTTCGTCCAACGCGACTTTATTAGCATAGTCTGATAGTGGTAAAAATACGAGGTTTGCTACAGCTATCCCCCAGAAGGTTGCAACCAGTGCAATGGCCATGGCCGGACCAATCGTTTCAGCACCTCCACTTCCCAAGCGGGTCATCATAACGATCATTCCCGTAGAGGCACCTAGAAGACCAAAAGCAGGCGGAAACTTGGCTAAGGCATTAAGCATTTTAGCATCATTAAGATAGGCAGTCTTGATAGATTCGATTCGAGTCTCTAAAATCTCTTCAAGCTCATGATCTTCAAATTGATGTCTAGAAATCATTTTGACAGACTCAACCAGAAAAGGATGAAAGCCGCTTTCATTGACCAATTGATCCATATGATTTGCCTTGTGCATTTCATATGATCTAAAAATCTGCTCACCAATCACAACAGTTTTCAGATTTTTCTTAAGTAGAACCCCAGAAATGAAAAAGTCAAAAAATCCAATTAATTTTTTTATGGGAAAAGCGATAAGAGCTGCAGCCAAAGTTCCGCCACAAACCAATATTAATGCATGAGGATCTAGAAAAAGTTTAGGATTAGGTGTTGAGTGCAGAACACCAAACCATAAAACCAGCGCAGCGACACCAAAGCCAATGAGTGTAGATATATTCATACCCAACCTATCGTGATTATTCATTTGTTTTCGAGTCTAGATTGTTGAGACACTATTCAACTTAAGTACAGGAGGTTACGCAAATCGTTGGATCGTTGTGCACTTCTTGCCTGCCCTATACTCTTTTTTGGTAGAACTAAAAAGTTGTCAGTAATTAATTAGCTCCAACATAATACTCTCCAATAGCATCTAATCCATTTTGTCTATAGACAAAATAAAAGACTTCTTTTGAAGTACTGGTCCATTCTAAAGATTTTCCTCTAGTACTACAAGACATAGAACTAGAAGGCAAAATTAGCTCAGTAGCTGTACCAACACCATTTGATTCACTCACAATAAATTTGTATAGTTTAGCGTTGGTAGCAAAATAGTAAAATACCGTTTTACTAACTGCAGTTTTTTTAAAGTTATAACTTAAAATACTATGCGGAAGATCCGCCACTAAGGAATTGACTCTCCTTCCAATGATGACATTATCACCAACGCCTGCAACACTCTGCCTAATGAAATCAATCTTCAATATGGTTTTGGAACCTTTCCAACTCATAAAAAGAGAATCTTCAGTAGGAATAAAACGATGCGGGATAGTTGTCGAATGCCAGCTTGGAAAATTATTATCATTAGTAAGAACAGTGCCACCGACAGATGAGATTCTCTCTGTCACGCCACTGTATCCAGCACAATCTCCATCTTTTCCCATGACATGTTGAACCAGTGAAGTTCAAATCTGCCCCCAATGAAGAAAGTTCTTTTATTTAAATTAAATCGTCCCTTCATTGTGTAAGATGAACCTTCACAATCCAATTTAAGGCTTGAAATCATATTGCCTAAATGATTAAGAAGATCAGACCCAGAAACTTGAGCTTTTCCATTATAATAATCTGACGGATTTTTTACAAATCGTGTTAACAAAATTGGATTGAGATTATTTTATTCAAATTTATTGGTTTTTAACTGTTGCATTCTGATAAACGAATTCGGCCTCAACTATCACTCTGTTATTTTCGTCCTTGTATATCTTCTTAATTAACAGCGCACCATCCCTAGGTAAAAGGATTTCATATTCGCGAAGTCCTCTCCATTTTCCATTTCCGTCGAAAAAAGGCGGATCTAAATATATACCTGGAGTTCGCTTCTTAACCAGAATTTTGAAAAAAATAGGTATTTCCTTTGGGTGTAAATCCCAAGGTGCATCTGAAACCATTTGGTAGGTTTGTCCAGCTGCTAAAGATACAGAAGTAAACGCAAGTCTTGGAATCTTTTTCCCAACCATAGAATCAGGAGAATCTATAATAGCTTTATAAAGGTTATCTATTGGAGCATTTTTCGGCAGTCGTATACTTCGATAGAGCAAAAGATTTCGGACTAAAGTATAGACTGCGCCTCTATGGTCAGACTCTCCTGCCTATATTTATTAAACACCGCTTGGCTCTTTAGAAAGAGAGTCCAAAATGGAAATATTGCATCCAAGAAAGCCTAAAGAACCCAAGAAGATCGGAAGAGAATGACTTTGTCTCCGGTCGATGGGGGAACGTTAGTAAGATGGAGCCTCAACGGGCACAACAATTTTATTTTTAGAATTCTTTGTGTTTTTATGGATTTTGACAAAATCGTTGGAGACCAGTTTATGGAGGGATTGAAAAAACTGGAACCGCTTTTCTTACTTCATTTGATCGCCAAGTTGTTTCATCGCTAAATGTGCACTTTTGGAAGTTGCTTGTTTAAACATATTTCTTAACTTTTCTTTCGATGCGGTCATAAATACAAGATTTCCACCATTCATGACCATTGAGTTGGTTGATTCAGCTCGATTTTTCGACTTGTCACAAATTTGAAGCGTTGGCATCTCGACAACAGTCACCGCATTTTTATTAACCACTTTGATTGATGTGGCAGCAGTCATAAAAGCCTCGCCGAGTCCACCCAGGGAAGTCCAACTTCCACCCTCGTAACAAAAATCAATTTGAATCACGGCAATACCATCGACTTTGAGTTTGGCAGCCAAATCAGCTAACTTTTTTTTTGGCGACGGAGGACAGTCACCATAGCAATTTTTTTCGTTTGCAGGAAAAGGGATAGCATACATCCCTGCAGGACTAAAAAAATTCATTTTATTCGATCGTTCCATCAATTTGGAGCCTATGTCACCTAAAAAATTTCCTACTTTATTGACCGTTTCATTACTGGTCTCAACTTGTTTAACTTCGAACATTGCTTTATACTCTGCCGATGCTAAAACTTCGGTAGGTTCAACGACAATCCAGCCTATTTTCTTAAAACTGCTTTTGTAAATGGCTAAAAAATCTTCGGCCACTTGCATTTTAAAAATCTGATCCCAGTTTTGAACCATTCCTCGCCCCTTAGCTTCGACAACTTT
Organism: Deltaproteobacteria bacterium; assembly: GCA_017302835.1. NCBI lineage: Bacteria > Pseudomonadati > Myxococcota > Myxococcia > Deltaproteobacteria bacterium. The sequence goes on from JAFLCC010000010.1 coordinate 16,984, forward strand.
ATCATTGGCGTAAACGCTAAGAATCGCAATTTTCTTAACTTGATTCACCTCCGGTTTTTTTACAAACGAGGAACACCCAGAAAAAAACATAATAAAATTAACAAGAAAACTTAGACGAAAAAAACACCCTATTGAATAAAACAAGTTGGCTCCTTTATTGTATCTTATTATTTGTATCTTATTTTTTCTTGAATTCAGAGCTTGGTCAAACAGAGTTTCCATTTAATTTGTAGAAGTGTCATTTCCAAGGGAAATTGACGGTTTAATTACCGAGCGACTTTGTAGGTATCGGTTTACATAACTTCAACTTCAATTTCAACTTTATGCAACCTTCAAGTTGGCTTGAGTGGCACTTCAACATCCGCAATGAATTCTTTAATGGCGAACAAATCTTGAATTGAATTTTCAGTCCATAAGATTTTTAATTCCGCAGCCATTTTACTTTTTTAAACCAAGACCATTCCGAGCTTCATTTTCACACAAGCGAAATAATCATAAGGCTCATCGAAGCCATTTGATAGAATGTTATCTTCGAACACAGCGAACAAAATTTATCCAAGCCTTTCCATTTTCGTAAGCCCCAGAGGAAAGACCACCCCAAGGGAACTGCACGGTCCTACAAAGCGTTCATCAAGCTCTGTCGATGACCAATAGTGAGTAAAGCTTGTGTAAAAATTTTTAATAGTGTTTACGCCTGCTTGCAAAATATTTAACTCATTCACCGACGGCAGATACCAATCGCTGTGACCATCTTGATTTAGGTTTTCACAGGCAGCCGCCGCAGCATAGGGGGCTCCTGAATCGACGCTAGCAAATAAAGCAGCTGAATTTGCACTGGTCATAGACAGATCTTTGTTTTGAACTTCGTCATACACATCAAACAGTTTTCATTGCTCGGGGTTCTAATTTGTATTCGAAACTGAACATTGCTACTCACAACGGGACTTCCATTGGGATCAATGAGCCGACCGTGATAGGTAATCCCTGCCCCCGTTGCATGAGCCTTCTGAATTCCCATGAATACCATAAAGCATAACGCTAGCCTAAAAAATTCAGTCGAAATTTGAGGAAGATGGTCAGGCCAGATCAGGTGAAGCATTTGCAATAGCTCTTGCATACAGGGAGGCCTCGCTATGAAGCAGGTCCTAATAGCATTTATGGTGTCGGTACTGTCAATAAATGTGACAGCTGCGGACCTATGTTTGGACTCTTACCAAAACCAACCACGCGGGCTTTTTTTAAAAAATACAGTTGCTGATAATGTCTATTTTGTTGTAGGTGATACACCTTACCTTGTCTCCCCGGACGTCCATGAGTTATTCTACACGGCAGCTTGCCATGGTGGGCGATGTGAGGCCGGTCTAAGAAACTGGTTCGCGTTTCCGCAATCGATGCAATATGTAGCGCCGGCACGTGGGGGAGAAATAAAAAGTGATAGCCTAGCATTGAGTTTAGCGGACAATACCCCCGTTGATTACTGGATCAGAGGCTTGAAAGACATTTCGAAAAGGCCACCTACAAGCACACTCTCTTTATATGAATCAAAGAAAAATCTAGAGCAAAATGAAAAAGACATAAAAATCTCTGAGAAAAAAAATCAGTATGCTCAACATTTATCTAACATCGAGGCGCTTTTAAAAGGAAATGAAAACCGTTCAGAAAACAGGGCTCGCTTGGCTCAGTTTCTAAACGAACAATATTCAGACGGTCGTCGTCATTTATTTACGATGGAAAGCTATGATTTTTTCAAAAAGTATGTGGATCGCTTGTTTGATGATAAAATGAGTTTGGAAGATCTCCACGAAGTCACTCGACATTTAACAAATAGCTACGAAAAGTATGCGCTATTTCAGAATTCCATCGCAAAGATTAGCAATCAAAATGATTAAATCCAGATTGTGATTTTTTTGTTAAAGCAGCATTCGCCAAGAGACAACAACTTACCCACATTTATCTCCGAAACATTCCGGAGCTTAAACTTTAAAAGCATTCTCGAGGTACATATGAAGGTCCGTGATAATTTGTATGCTGGAAATAATTTGCCACGTTCTGCCTTGCAACCCATTTTTAAATTAGCCAATTTAGTTCACAACCAAAACGACAAGGAGTCTTTTTTACTTGTATTAGAACTTTCTAAAACAGCGACGCTTAATGAAGAACGCTCCCGGTATGAAAGCCTCATCGCTGCCATGATTTCGACGAATCCCGAGTTAAAAAAGATCCATAGACTCCACAAACTTAAAACGTTACTTCGTCTTCAATAATAAATTTGCAGTTTCGTCTGAACCCGACGGTTAAAATTAATTTTCAATTTGCCGGTGGACCCAGCAGAGTCTAAGAAAAGCAAGTATAATGTTAAATCGATTGTATAGCTTCCTAGGTTAGCCCTTTATTCGCTCTAAAACGACCTAAAAACCCCTTTCGGGCTATATTACAACTGGATGATCTTTTAAAACGACTTCGTGCGGACGAAAATCTTCAAATTGAACATTTAAAAGCTGCAACCGAAGACGCACAGATGCGGAAACGCTAAAACCACCAAGTTCAGTTTTGGCGATTTCAAAATCGATCCAGTCTCTCTCGAACAAGAAATTTCTTTAGTTCTCTGGAGCGACAACAGGCAGATTTCAAGACAACGAAACCGAAAAAGCAGAGCGAGCCTTCGCTCTTCAAAAAAATTAGAAAATAAAAATGAAAAAATGATTCAGAATTAATTCTAAAGGCATTTTCTAGAGACCGGACATCGCTGTAGAATTTTTACTGAATTACGACCACAGAATATGTTAGTGTATTTCCAATTGGATTTACAAATTGCTTAAGCGTTGTTTTTCCATTCCAATTTACATTGTAACCTTTGAATTCTTCAATTTGTACACCGCTGTTAGAAAGCGTTCCAACTACTGTTTCTCTATATTGAGCTGACACACAAACAACGGCTTCTGGTTTCATTTGCGTGTTAACTTTAATAGTTTTACAACTATCATGCATTTTCATGTCCTGGAAGTCTCCCATAATGTTATAAAAAAAGAACGGCATAAACTCGCGATCAGCCATATCAAAAAGAACAACAATATCTTGAGGCCTTGGAGCGTAATTATTTTGAATTGGATAATTTTGTGCAGAGGAAATAACTGTTAATAGAAGTATTGATAATAGTGTTTGTTTCATAATTTGCCTTTCGGTATAGAAGTTCGTTCTTTGTGTTTTCGGAATAATTTCCTAGGAAGACACTTAGGAACTATCTTTAGTAATTCCTAGAGATGTTATAGTAAAGCATCCAGTTTTTGAAGTGGTTAGAATAAGTACAGTAAAAAATACATACACAGAACTCACTGGCTTACTGAGTTAAGTCCATTTAGACGTTAAAATAAAAAACTAAATTTTTTCACCAAATTCTTTTTTAAAAAAATCTTCAGGATTTTTATGACGTACTATTCGATCCCAATTCTCCTGTATCCAAGGCAGGTTCATATATACAGCTGGCAAGGGGAACATCCCTTTAAATGGACCTAACTCCCATTCGAGAGAGCTTTGAACTTGGCTTCTATAAAAATGAAGAGCATTTCCAATAATAAATGTATTTTCATTTTTTAATTCAGAATTAGCCACTTCACCAAACTCAAACATGAAGGATAAATCGACTACGGTAACTAACCTTTTTTTTAAGTAAGGCTTAAAATTTTGTTCGCAAGTCTTTTTCAAAACACTAAGGACATAAAGTCGCATATTGAAATCAGCCTCATGGATTTTTGTATCATACCAGTTACAAGTACCTTGTTCATTTAAAACCAAACGGGCATTAACTGTTCCAGAAATCTTTTGTCTTTTAAAAAAAGAAGGAAAAAAGAGAATCCCTTCTACCGTGTTATAAATCTTTTTATACAATGTATAGTCTTTAACTCTTTCAAAGGTGCCTCCACCTATTCCCCAAGCCAAATTAATATCATCTTTATTTGGAGAAATTGAGTAACTATCTTCGTGAAGATTTTTTTGTGTTTTTATTTCATTACTTGTAAAAGTAGAAATTTCATTAAATTTTGAAAAATCAACACTGGGCTTAAATAAAATTGGATCTGATTTGACTGAAGTTGTTGATGATTTCTTACTTCCCTTAACAGAGGTTGTGCCTTTTGGCAAAATGGTCAAATTATTTTTTTTCTCTGTCAACGTAACTTCATATTTATTTGGTGCTTTTATATCGGGTTTTAAAAAAGAATTAAAATATATGAGAAAAAAGATGTGAATAAAAAGTGAAGCTAAAAGTGATTTTTTGATATTGATAAATCCATTGCGCATAATTTATCATTACTCATCGCTATCAGAATGATTGTCAAGCTTGTGAGCCAGATCCTGCTCCACTGAAATAACATACTTTAATGGCGAAGTATTTGCCTCAGTCAATTTGGAACAAGTAAGGCATGACTACTAAAGTCATGCCTCTTAATTTACTATCACAGGGAAAATCTGAATGCAGGCCTGGGTAATATATTTCTTTTTTTTAATGTTTATTGAATTTGACATATATTTTTCCAGCAATTCCTTAATGTCAATTCTAAGCCCTTGCATTGCCGTTTCATCCAAGCAAAGAACATAATTTAAAAAAATAGATTTTGGATTCTCATATTCCTTATCGACCTTTGCAACGATATCTTGAAGCAATTTTTTTTGATAATTTTTTTGACTGATTATGCTGCTGAACTGATTTAAATTGATATGATACGTATTGTCCCTAATTTCAGTAATCAAATTTTCTTTCAAAAACATAGAAAAAAAACTGTCAATTTGGCTTCTAGATAAATCAAGTTGATTTTGCAACAATTCATAATTTATATGATCATTAAACTCTAAGAAATAAATTAGTAATGGCAAAACCTTAGGTGTTGCCAACAATTCATTGTTATTTAATTGCACCACAGTGAGTTTAATGTCTTTTTTTGAAATACTTAGATTTCTATCATAAAAGGCAATTTCCCATTTATCTTTTGCATTTTCCTTTAAGGCTAAATTCACTAAATAATTACTTTCGGCATTCGAAAGCCCAAAAAAACGCGCCAAAGAAAGAACTTGCGAAACCGTAGGGCGTCGCTTCCCGCTTAGGATCATCTTTAGGGAAGACAATCCTAATTTAGTTTTCTTAGAAAATCGTTCAATATTTGATAATCGATTTTCTTTCTTAAAATTGTCAAATGCAACCTTGAAAAACTCGCCAGTAGTTTGTAGCAAATAGACTTTCACTGTTAATTACCAACAGAAGCTCCGCCAGGGGTGGAACCCTCTGGTTTGTAAAAAATACCTTCAACTTGAATCTCACCCGTAGAACTTTTTGCAATGTAAGCAACAATTGATCCCGCCAAGCTCCAATTTGACCTCGAATTATTCCTTTGTCTCATTACTAATTGAAAGCTCACAATTTTCTTTAGTCCAAGATCGACAAGATTAAAACCAGAAATTCGCAAAACGTTGTTAGACTGCGAAGTAATGGCATTCAACTTTCCAGTAAGTTGAGAATAGGCAGGTGAAAGAAGTACCAATGAAACTTCTTCAGCAACAACAACATTTGATAGTTGATTAACTGATACTCTTGATTGCGCAAGAGTTCGGTTTGCTATCAGTATATAAACCATCAGTATAAACATAAATGTACTGCTTTTCATAAAAATCTCCTTAATTAGATTTGTTTTTCACTTAGCTCATTTAAAGCATAAAAATTAGAATTGCAATAGGAAGTAAAGCAAAACATGTCACATCTTGTGACTTTTTGGATTACTTTATCGCGAGAATTAAGTCTCTTATTTTGCTGCGGAATCGGCTCGGTCAGGTTCGGAAATTCCCGATCTGAGTTTCCGCACTTGGAAGGACTTCTTGGAGCTAAAGTGTCATAAAAAATGACATGAAAGGTGACCTTCTTCTATAATAAATGGGGTTTCTAAATCCTCAAAAAAGTGATTTTTAGACCAAAAAATCAGGCCAATATTTTAAGTATTTTCATAGGGTTACCTCTTACAGGGAACTCCTGTACATGAGCATAATTACCTCTTATGGCGCTATTTTTGCTCTATCTAAAACAAAAGGGAGAAATCGATGAAGAACTATTCAACATTAAACTCAAAGAGTATGATTTTTTTTTCAGTAGTATTATTGACGTTGGTAAGTTTTGGTGAAAACTCGTGTTTAAGTATAATGAGTGGCTCGAGTTCGAATTTTGTGAAGAATTTTCTAGGAAATGAGGAAATGAAGTTTTCGCACCTGAGTCCGATTTACTACGGCTCTATAGACATCAGCAAGGTTCCCTTCTCTCAGAAAACTTCGCTTAGGTTATTCAACCCGCTAACTTTAGAAGAGGCAGATAACAGCAGAATTTTTCAGCGAGGATTGGGTAAGTCTGTTTTGATGAAACATATCTCTAGCGCAAGAGGTTCTGGAAACGATCAAGTTTCAGACTTTGTAATTGGCAATATTTTTTGGGCTCTTATAGAAGGTGATTTTTTGGCTTTTAACAAAGACAATGTGAGAAAAAACTCACCCGGTAGTATTTCCTCTTTGTCGCATCTTCAACAAGATGGTTCAGCTGTAATTCCCGGTATTAAAACAGACTATTATCGTGAATTGGATAAATGGCTAGGGACTCAAGATAGAAGTTGGGATGAACTTGACCGACTTTACATGAGTGCACTTGAAAATCCAGGGGTCAAAAATCTTTTTAGAGAATATAAGGAAGCAAATTCAAGATATTATAAAACCCCTGGTGATAAGGACAGCGATAAGAGACTTTGGGAAAAACAAAATGAAGCCTATAAGAAGTATATTGAGGCTTTAAAACAAACTCGTCGTCAATTATTGGGAAACAATTTAGCTGCATTTGAAGCTACACCAACACCAATTTCCCCAGAAAGGGCTTCACGAACATTAGTAAATGGAACTAGTTCAAATCCTGGAAATGGCAAATTAACTCCACTTACAGATTCGTGGGAGCAAGAACCCGTAAGAATAAAAAAAGAAGATGTGGATCTACGCCCTCTACTGTATAAAACTTTTTCACAAGTGAACTACCAAGTTAAAAATGCGATAGTCAAAGATCTTCTCAAAAATCCAGATGTCTTTTATGCTTTTTATATCAAAGAATTTGGACTTTCTACTAATAAAGGTCTAAACCGCCGCGCTGAAGAGATTATAAATGCTCAAGATTCTAGTTCAATATATGCTTATAGATTGCTTTGTCACTTTTTCAATTCCATTCTTTCTATGGAAAAGATCCCTGATCTGCATTTAAACACGGCAGCAGGTATAGTTATAGATTTTGCTTCGATTCAGAATGCGAAGGCAGATCTGGATTTTAAATATACGAAGATTAACAGAAAAGCAGATTTTTCTTTTAAACCTGAATTCGTAAAATATTAAGAAACGAGTACTACAGATCAGATTGAGCTCTGGTCTTGTAAATGCTCTGATTCAAAACTCATTTTGAATCAGAGCTAGGGTGCCAGACTTTATAAGTTTTATTACGATATTGACCAATAGCTTTTTTAAAGCTTTAAGTTATTTTAAAGCTACTCAGCCAATCGAAAATAGTTTTTGCGTTTTCACGGAGATCTTTTCTTTCTCTTAGCCACCATAAGGAAAACTCGTCCTTTATTTTCACTCGAATATCGAGTTTGATCACCTTCTTCTCACGAATTAATGCTTGAACCGACATGGCGGGAACGATACTCCATCCGTACCCCGAGGCGACTGCCGATCTGACCCCTATGACTCCGTCAAGGGTACAATTAAATGTTTGTTCAGGCCTAAAATCCAAATGTTGTTCTGGATTCACTTCAGCATGTCTAATGTAGGGTAATTCTTTTAAAAAGGTAGCCATCTCTTTTTCTGGGACAAATTCAAATTTCCTTTTCCAATCTCTAGGACAGATTGCGATCCAAGGATAAGTGCTCGATTTCTTATGGGCTACCGATGGATTATTGGGAGCATGACCGGTCACAATAAAATCCACTCGACTTTGAATCAGTTCTTGTTCCAGATTCTTGGCAATAATATGAAATGACCACGAGTATTCTTGGTTTGATTTTTTTGATAACAGCTGAAACTGAGGGATCAGCATTTCTTCTGCTAGCCAGGTAAAAGCGCCAATACGAATACGAACTTTATCTTCTTTTAAATGTTTTTGTTCATTGATAATGCCTTCGGTCCACTGAGCTATCTTTTGTCCTGACTCACTTAAAATCCATCTATTGTTGGCTTTATGTAAAAAGTTCGTTTCAGAAACAAGTCGACGTACCTTTCTTACTAATGAGGGCGGGTCCATTCCCAGTAGCGCAGCCGCGCCCCTTAACGAGCCACTATGGCTAAAAGCGTTTAATATTAAGCAGTACTCAGGATCAATTGGATATTTTATCATCGTTGATATTTTGATAACACGATAGTTCTATTTTAACAACATACATTGCTCGCCACATCAAGTATATCATCTTCAGTTAAAACAAACTAAGCCTAGGGGTTAAAAATGTCTAATGCCTTTGTAATTTTGTCTTTGATCGCATTAATGCCGATAACGTTATGGGCCCAACCTAAAATACTGGTCGCCAAACCAACAACGCAATTAAAAGGGCTAGTCATCATAGCACCTGCTAAAAAATACTTGATGGAAGAAAGATTATTTTCTGAACTGTCTCGCCAGCTGTCTCATCGAGGCTTTATCGTTGTTCGTTTTAATTGGAGTGAGGATACTTTACTTGATCCAAATTTAGAACTTCAACGAGCCGCTCGAGATATTTATAAAGTTGTAAGTGAATCTCAGCGCTATTTTCGAATTGGTTCCTCAAGCACCGTCTTAATAAGCAAAAGCTTTTCAACTAAATCCCTAGGGCTATCGCTAAATTTGGCAATGAATCACATTTTACTAACGCCCAATTGCTCGAAAGAATCCACATTTGCGTCTACCTATGGTTCAATTTTGAAACGACCCGATTTAAAAATGAGCATTGTCATATCTAATGAAGATCCTAACTGCTATGTGAAACAAATTTATTCGGCGCTTGGGCAGTTAGCGAACCCAATATCGCTGTTTACTACCCACGGAGATCACAACTTTGTAACGAGCCAAACCCAAGCCTTTGGAAAATTCAGTCCTTTTATTTACCAGGATCAAGTCGTGCAGTTTGTCACCATTCAGGCTTTAGTAAATTTAATAGTAAAATAATTTTCAAAACAATTGGAGACTTGGTGAATATGAAGGGCAAGGTTTTATGAGTGAAGCCGTAAGAGTCCTTGAAAAGCATTTGTTCAATATTGGATTTCATAACATTGACCTTAATGTTTCTCAATACGCCAAAAGTATAAATACGACGAAAAAAGACACAACTCGGCCCTCCCTGTTTTTCACGGCTTTTTTACCAACTGACTCTTGCTTGCGAATTCCATCCGAATATTTTTGATAACAAAGATACGGACTATCCACCATAAATCTCAATTTTGGAATGTGTTAATAATTTCGTCAAAATATGAGACAAATGTAATTCTTAGCTAAAGCTCTGGCAAGTTCCGCCGATCTATAACATTAGTATGAAAAGTTTACGGTTATTTGTTTTTTTACTGCTTCAATTTTCATTGATGACCAGTTTTGCTAACAACCCTGGCGTGTCTTACCAAGGACGCATTTTTAAACCTGATGGAAATCCACTTGAAGGCTCATCAGTTCAATTTCGCTTGCAAGTGCGCTCGCCCGGTTCAGAAAACTGTTTGCTGTATGAGGAAGTTCAAACTTTAAATATGGCTGGCTCTTCTGGCGTTTTTGCACTCACTCTAAATGATGGCACTGGCACAAGATTAGATACGGCAACTTACCAAGTAGACCGAATTTTTGCTAATCGCGAAACGATGACTTTGGATACCACTCGCTGTGCCGCAGGCACCACTTACACACCTAACTCTTCTGATGGACGTAAACTGGTAGTGTATTTTAAAGATGAAACCATGGCCGCCTATGAAGCGATGCCACTTATGAATTTAAATTATGTACCTCAAGCTATGTACGCGCTTGAAGCACAGAAAGTAGATAAATTTGAGGTTAGCAATATTCTGCGCGCAGTTGATGGCAGTGGTAATCCGGCGACAGCGCCGGCGCTGAATCCAACTCAATTAACAAATCTAAATACTCTGCTTGCGACTCCGGCAGCGAATTATGTGCAGACAACCAGTAATGGCAGTGTGGCTCTTCCCGTGGTTGCCGGAAATCCATCCAGCGGTCTTGCTGCTGGGCAAATCTGGTATGATTCGGGATCAAATGTGATGAAGTATTACGATGGTGCTGTGAAAACTTTTGGCACTAGTGGCGGAGGTGTGACTTCGGTAGCCACCGGCACCGGGCTTACTGGTGGGCCGATCACAACAACAGGAACAATCAATGTGGATGTTGGGGTAACAACGGGAAAAATAATTCAAGTAGCTGCCAGCAATAAATTACCAGTGATTGATGGATCCAATTTAACAAACATCACTGCGACAGATGCGACGAAATTACCCTTGGCTGGTGGTACGATGACTGGGCCTTTAGTGAATAATTCAAACTCTGTTTCGACTGCGCTAGCAGTGACTCAGGCTGGTTCTGGGTATGCGGCAAGCTTTATGGGTGGGAACGTCGGTATAGGGACTGCAGCCCCAGGGGCCAAGCTAGAAGTTAACGGTGCGACCAAATTTCGCGGTGATAATGTTGCATGGACATTCGGTGACGATGGCTCTTTTCCTGGACAATTGGGAATTATCAAGAAAGTCGGATCAGGCCCATTTTTTGGATCCGCAAATGCCAATCCAATTCGATTTGGATTTTCAGATTATTCTGATTTATATATGACATCAATTGGTTCCCAAGTTTTCTCAGAAAAAATGCGCATCGATACCTCTGGCAATGTTGGTATTGGAACAACATCTCCAGGCACTATTTTGGACGTGGCTGGTGCGCAGACGTTCCGAGAAATAGCAGCCCCAGCTGTAGCGGCCCTGGATCAAGGCCGGATTTATTTTGACAGTACGGCGAACAAATTTAAAGTCAGCGAAAATAACGGTGCGTATGTGGACCTCATCAGTGCTGGTGGCATCGGTGATTTTAAGGCTGATGGCACTATTCCCATGACAGGCAACATTAATTTAGGAGCCAATAATATAGTAAATTCGAATACAATTCAGGGTTCAGGTGCGGCCACCTTCAATATAAAATCACCTGATGTTTCAACTGGTGTTGCGGGTAGAATAGACGTGGTCGGCGCTAATAATTCTGACGGAGACGGTGGCTCAATATTTATAACTGCTGGTTCTGCCGATGGAGGGACTGTTGAAGGGGGCTGGGTCAATGTGACTTCAGGCGCTAATTTCTCGGATAGTTTTTCGGGAGCTTCCGGAGGAATCCAATTGTCCACGCCAAACTCAGGCTCTACCACAAGTTCAGGTTCGATCATTCTAAAAACTGGCAGTGCTGGAATAGGGACGGTTGGTACGATTTCATTGGCTACAAGCAATACTACGAGATTAACAGTTCACGGAAACGGCAACGTCGGTGTAGGAACGACAAATCCCTCTGCAAGGTTACATGTTTCACCAACCGCAGCAGCCACAGGCACTTTAACAGCTGCGAGAGTGACTGGTGCTGCAAATTGGAATCAAACTCTTTCTACAGAGATACCTGATTTAGACATTAACTTAGCTCGCACTGTTCAATGGGCAACAGGAGCCTTGCCGATGCAACGTGCAGTAAAAGTTCAACCTCCGACTTTGGGTTTTGTAGGCGCTTCAACCGTGACCGATGCTGCGACTTTAGGTATTACTGGAGCTCCGGTTAAAGGCACCAATGCGACTGTGACGAACACCCATGGATTGCTAATCAGTTCAGGGGCCGTGTCTACAGCAACAAACTCTTATGGATTGTCAGTGAATGCGCAATCCGGCGCGACTAACAACTACGCTGCTCAATTTATAGGTGGCAACGTAGGTATCGGAACAACAAATCCAAGCGAAAAATTAGAGGTCTCAGGAAATGTCAAGGCGACCGGTCTCTGCATCGGCGCTGACTGTCGAACCACATGGCCCGCAAGCTCCAATTCCGTAACAATCTCAGAGAAATCCGCAAACTTTACAATCACGACATCTGATTCCGGAACATTATTTGTCGTCACCGGCTCAACAGCTTTAATCAACATTCCGACTCCGGCCGCCGCAGGCGCAGGATTCAAAATCGCAATAAAGAGTTATTCATCATCCACAATGATAATCAATTCGGCGACAGCCGACTGTGTGACGACCCCTGGTTTATTCGACAAAGGTTATCTTGAATTAGTATCAACAGGAACCCAGTGGATCCAGACTGTTGCTCAGGTCGTAGGCTGCATACCGTAGAATCACGCGGCAAACCGACCCTTTTCTTTCTAGAATCAGTTTCTCCAAAAACAAATCTTACAATACAGGGGAAGCTCGCCTGGCTCATAGGAACATTCTCTAAGCATTCTGAACTAAACTCGCTGTGCTCGCAACGACTAGGCGCGAGATTCCTACTGGGCAGGTTATTCAGTGATTCGCGCAATTCAATTAATCATGGTTAAGCGAGAATTTTTAATTTTGATAATTAATTTTACCCAACGGGTTTTGACGCTAATGAAGATCTGTTATCGCAGAGAAAAAGCCGATCGTTTTTGATCATTTGTTGTTCACAGTTTTGGTGCCCAGTGGGGTAGTCAAGCATATTCACAGCGTCATGGCTTGCCTGGCGGTACTTTTGTCAAAAAGCCCCAGGAATTCAGAGAAAGTGTGAACAATATTTTGTGACATTATCCGCAATTGCTTGCTGGTGGCTTGTTTTGAGACTTCCATCTCTTTTTTTTAAACAGAAGGAGATCCAATGCACCCATTTTATAAAGAACAAATTGAACGCGAGATGAAGATCAGAGGCCTCAGCGATGACACAATTTCACTATACTGTGATAACTTAAAAATCTTCATGCGCAACTTCAAGGGCATTAAGCCCAGCGACGTCACACTTGCAGCCGTCAAAAAATTCAGTGAGAAGCTGAAGAACCAAGGTCAGTCCCACCGGTATATCAATATGCAACTGGCCTCTGTCAGATTTTTTTATCGCCATGTTTGCAAAGCTAACTTTGACGTGGGACAGATCCCTCGACTGAAAGAACACAAAAAACTGCCCATCGTTTTTAGCCGCGAAGAGATTAAAAAAGTGTTGGACGTCACAACCAACATCAAGCACAAGGCCATGCTGGCAACTTTGTATGGCACTGGAATGAGGATCAACGAACTGGTTCACCTCAAAGTCACTGACCTCAATGCCAAGGAAGGTGTGATCATGATCAGGCATGGCAAGGGAAACCGACAAAGACTAGTTCCTTTATCAGAGACACTTTTGAATTTACTTCGCCAGTACTGGCAACAGCATAAGCCCGATTCTGTTTGGGTCTTTCCGGGTCTTGGCAAAAATAAACTGGTCCGTGTGGATTACCTGAGCTCGCTATTTCGTATGGCAAAAAAAAGTGTAAAATTCGTAAACTGGGCGGCTGCCACAGCCTAAGGCACAGTTTTGCGACCCATTCACTCGAAGATGGCACTGATCTTCGTAAGCTACAAATCGTCATGGGGCATCAGGCAATTTCAACGACCTGTATTTACCTCCACGTCAGCAGACAAAGCATCGTCCAAATTAAAAGTCCTTTTGATAAGTTGCTGGCATGAGCACCAAACCCAAGTACGAAGTTGCCGATATCTTTCGGTCGTGCCGGCCTCTGCTGCCCCCACAGTCATCCCACAATAATAGAGTCATCGATGCCATCATCAAATGTCGGACTCAAGAGATGGGTGGGCACATTTATCGCTGCGACAACGAGGCCTGTGGCCATGAAGAGCAGGCTTACAATTCTTGCCGCAATCGCAATTGTCCAAAATGTCAATACTCCGCCAAAGAACTTTGGGTCGAAGAGAGGGTCAGGGAGCTGTTGCCAGTTGCCTACTACCACGTTGTATTTACTGTGCCGCACGTGTTCAACGAGCTCATGATGTACAATCGGGAGATCCTTTACAATTTGGTTTTTCAAGCCTCCCAAGAAGCGGTCAAAACACATTTTATCAACAAGTACCAAGCCACCCCTGGCATCATAAGCCTTCTGCACACCTGGGGGAGCAATATTTCTTATCATGTTCATACCCATATGCTGATCACAGCTGGTGGAATAAAAAAAGCCGATGCCAAAATGAAGACCTCTGAAGTTTGGGTCGACTCTAAAGAAAACTATATCTTCCCGGTCAAAGGTATCACGGAGATTTATCGGGCAATCTATGTTAAAAAACTTCGAAAACACCTGAGGAAAAGCAAACTCAAGTTGCCTGCGAGTTTGATAAAATATCCGATGGCTATTGAGGATCTGATCGATTCATCATTCAAACATGATTGGGTGGTCTATGCGGCAAAGCCGTTTCTTGCGCCAATTCATGTTCTTGAGTACCTTGGCAACTATACCCATAGAATTGCATTTTCCAATCACCGCATCTTAAAAATTGAAAACGACCGAGTGTATTTCACCTATAAGGACTACAAAGACAAAGAGGTCTTGATCAAAGAGACAAGTCTTGCCTGCACAGATTTCTGTCGCAGATACCTGATGCACGTGGTTCCCAGGGGCTTTGTCAGAATCAGGTTTTATGGATTCATGGCCAACAAATCGAGAAAGAAGAATATTGAAAAAGCCAGAGGCCTGATCGCTGTCATGGACCCCAAAAAAGAAGTGCTAGATTCAGAAAAACTTGCCGTGATCATCGAAGACTTAAAGCTCAAACATAAAACGGACTCCGATCTTTGCGCGCTCTGCAAGATCGGCACAATGCAAAAATATCAGGACATTCCCAAAATTCCAGGATTTCGGAGGGACAGTTCATAGATTAAGCAACAAAGAAAAAAATTCTGATGGTCATCAACTGATTCCAAATTTGGAAAAGGAATTCCTATGTTCAAAATTATGTTGCCCGTTCAAGATTCTCTCAAATCAAGGAAATTTCAGAGAGAAAAATGCGGCTTCGACAAAAATCGGTAGACAAGTTCACTCGTCCCATAGAGAACTCATTTCCAGCGCACAGACAACGACCCAATGGTCCTGTGACTTGCGGAGGTTGTTTCTCAATACAATCCCCATAGAAGAATCGGAAAGCAGGACTTCGAAAGATTGGGTCGTTCCAACCCCCTCAGGAACCAGTGGCCACGGCCCTGATCAAATATATTTTAAATTTCCAAGTCAGAACTCAAAACAAGACCCCCCAGGCCACTCGTTCCCTAAGTTTGGCATAGGAGCTACAGGCCCTTCCACAATGCTTCATGTTCTTGGTTCTTCAGGTGCCACGATAGCTACTTTTGCTGATGGTGGTGCGACAACTTGCACCGTCACTCCAGCTTCAACGGGCTTTGCTTGCTCGTCAGATGAAAGGCTCAAAAAGAACATCGAATCATTTTCAGATGCCGCTTCTTTAGAGAACATTTTGCAACTAAGAACTGTGACTTATGATTGGCGCAGTGTCGATAACGGACGTCACACGGGTTACATCGCTCAAGAGCTTGAGAAAGTGGCTCCAGAATTCGTTAGAACTGGCGAGGATGGCTTTAAGCAAGTAAATTATACTGGGCTTGTGCCTTGGATTACGGGCGCTATAAAAGCGTTCTATGCGGAATTTAGGGCGTCAGATGAAATTAAGTCCCGAGAGATTGCTTCAGTAAATTCTAAGACTGATAAACTTGAGGCACAGAACGCAGCGATCAAGCAAGAAAATGCAACGATCAAACAAGAAAACGCTGAACTTAAGGCGCGCCTTGACCAACAAGAAAAAGAATTAGCGGCTATCAAAAATAAGCTCGGATTATGAAATTTGGGAATTGCTTAAAAACTGCATGGGTTTCACGTTTGCCCGATGAGCCAAACGATGTTATGATTACCTGAGCAGGCAAAAATAACCAAGGAGTTTCAATGAAGTTTTTAAATTTGATTTTAGCTGTTTTCACAATAAGCTTGGCTCAGGCAGAAAATAAAATAAAAATGTATTATAACAATGAAGAACTGACCAAAGTGATTGAATCCTACTCTAAGGCTTCAGGTCAAAAATTTGTTGTTGATCCTTCAGTTCGTGGCAAGATTTCAATTTTTTTACAGGAACCTGTTTCCATCGAAGAAGCCTTCAATCAATTATCTTCCGCTTTGGCAGTAAATGGTTATGCGATCAGCAAGCAAGGCGATACTATGGTGATCAAGTCTGCCAGAAATATTCAAAGAGATTTAATTGAGGTCAGCACGGAGCGACCTTCACTGAAGCCAGAAAGAATGTATACTTGGATTTATAATGTTAAAAATCTACCAGCCGATAGTATCAACCGAGAACTTCGCATTTTAACTTCTAAAGATGGTGAAATTTCAGTAAATGCCAATACCAATCAAATTGTTTTCACTGATTGGGTTTCAAGTTTAAACCGAGTTGCTGAGCTAATGAAAGAGATTGATAAACAAGTAGACCCAGCGACTGCCAAGATTGTTGAAGCTTCAAAAAAAGAACGAGAATCGAGAAGAAAAGAGCAGGCAAGTAAAAAAGAAGAGAAAACAGAAAAAACTGAAAACTAAGGTTTAATTTTTTAACTGACTTTTTTAGGTTTTCTCTTTGATCTTCTAAAATTCCTTTTCACAAAATCAGCTTGATTGAAATTGATCACATTTTTAGTTTTGTAGGGAAGAGTGAGGTCTTAAAATATGTCCAGTTATTATTAATCCAAGGGCAGTCATTTTTTGTTCGCAGCATTGCAGAATTTATGATGCTCGTGGAAATTTTATTTGGACGATTCCCGAAAAGATTTAGGGCAGGACAAGAAATATAATCGCAATAGGTAGGTTTAATGATGACGCCCATTAACCATAAGGGACAAGAAATCCTTTTAAGGATTTCTTCCGTTTCCAATCCCAGCATGTTTTTACTCAGCTGGTTGATTCGCAATTATATTTTTAGTTTCCCAAATTGTATTTCCGCTTAATCTTAGAAAGAAGCTCTGATGGATTTGAAGGAAGCTCTTTTTTGAGGACCTCTGCAAATGATGAAATCATCATTTGCAGAAAAATTTAAGAAGGTGATAATCGACTCTGTAAACGTTGAATAATTAATTTGCAGTTATTGCGGTTGTTAACATGTTAGTCGTATTTGTCCATGTTAATACTGTGTCTTGGGTTGCCGTACCCCAAGCTGTACTTGTTCTTAAAGCGTAAAAATCGGATAAAAGAGTTGCAACACCGCTGATACTTGAACCTGCTAATCTAGTGGAAGATTCTGTGCATCTTGAACCATCAGTTAAGATATTTCCAGTTGCTGAACTCACGCAAGCTTCAGTCACAGCTCCACCATTTAATTGATTACCAGAGCCATAATCAAGAATCAAAGATAATGAAAAAGCATCGCCTGTATTAGGCTTACCAGCTAAAATATACCGAGTGGATTCATAGGTGGATTGAGCGGCACTTCCCTCGGCAGAAAGAACCAATCCAATATCATTTGTCTCATCAAAATAAAGACGATAGACATAAACGCCAGCCTGAGATGCACTTGCTGTTCCTTGCGCTGAAACATATTCTACCCGCATAACATTGGTCAATTTATTCCAAGATAGAACTGTTCTTGAAACAGCTCCGCTGCTTTGCGATTCAGCCGATACAATATTAATTTCGTCGGAGGTCATTTTTACAAAATAGGACTGATTAAATGTGCTAAAAGTAAATTTTTTAACATAGCTTCCAGCTGCATCTGCGACTGTTAATACCATAACAGTATTATCTGGAATATTATTTGGACTGATACCGCAAGTAGTTTGCATCGTTGTTTTTAATGAGGCGGAAAAAGTAATATTATGATTTCCATTTACTGGATAACCACTAGAATCAAGTGGAATTCCTACCGTTGTCGACGCGTGCCCAACAGCACAGAAAATGGCTAATGCATTTTTCATGCGACCAAATACATTTATATATGAACCATCAGCTCGAGTAGCCGAAGCTTTTAAGTGATAACCCATATATTGTTTTGCTGTAATCATGCCAGAATTAGTTAAAATATTTTGAAATAAAGCTGTCGTTGCCCAGTAAGTATCAAAATTTGGCGCTGCCATTATGCCGATATTTTGTTCGGAAACACTAGCGGTTGTAAGATCAGCATCTACAACACCAGAAATTTTGGCAACCTGTGAATTTATGCTGCTATAAGTGTTGACGATTAGGTTTGAGTTATCTACCGCAGTAGCAGTTGATTCCGATTTCTTACTACAAGAAATCACGAAAAAAGCTGAAATTGTTAGAATTGAAGCACTATAAAGGCTTTTCTTTAGGGTTAAATTCATTTCTCCTCCTTAAGGATGTTTTATGTTTAATCAGTTGGACCTATTGAAGATAACATCAAAAAAATAATGGGGCAAAAAACATGTTTAAAACAATTCGTTCGTCATATGAATTTGAAATGTAAGATATAAGCAAAAATCGAATTTGTAATATTTAGATCTATTATTCTTCTGGAAAACAGACCTTCGCCTAGAACCCATGGCTATGAACATTTATCTAAACTTATTTAAAAGGCCAGGGAATTATTTGTAAATTCCAACATTGAGATAATTTCTCTAAAAAAATCTCAATTTTGGTAGGTGTTAATAATTTCGTCAAAATATGAGACAAATGGAATTTTTAGCTAAAGCTCTGGCAAGTTCGACCGATCTTTAACATAAGTATGAAATTTTTACGGTTATTTGTTTTTTTACTGCTTCAATTTGCATTGATGGGCTGCTTTATGCATGCCTCCATCACACCGCTTGACGGCAGTTCGGGTGTCCCTCTAGTTCCATTTAGCAAAGTCACTTCGCTTGAAAATGTTTCTGGTTCAAGCAATTACGTTGCTACCGCGGCGAATGGATTTAAAATCAAACAATCTGCCGGGTTATTAATTAATAAACAACTCGCTGCCACTCAGAATGGCTACAAAGTTTACTTACACGTTAATGGACGCATCACCTCTGGAGAAGAATATCAATGATCAGGTCAATGAAAGTCCTTTTCATTTTATTTACTTTTTTTTTAGCGACAACTAGTTTTGCTAACAACCCTGGCGTGTCTTACCAAGGACGCATTTTTAAACCTGATGGAAATCCACTTGAAGGCTCATCAGTTCAATTCCGTTTGCAAGTGCGCTCTCCCGGTTCTGAAAACTGTTTGCTTTATGAAGAAGTTCAAACTTTAAATATGGCAGGCTCTTCCGGAGTTTTTGCCCTTACTCTAAATGATGGCACAGGGACAAGATTAGATGCGGCAACTTACCAAGTAGACCGTATTTTTGCTAATCGTGAAACGATGACCTTGGATACTACTCGTTGTGCATCGGGCACTACTTACGCACCTAACTCTTCTGATGGGCGTAAACTAGTAGTGTATTTTAAAGATGAAACGATGGCCGCCTATGAGGCGATGCCACTTATGAATTTAAATTATGTCCCGCAAGCTATGTACGCGCTTGAAGCACAGAAAGTAGATAAATTTGAAGTGAGTCATATTTTGCGCGCGGTGGATGTTAGTGGAAATCCTGTCGCGGCTCCGGCTCTGAACCCTACTCAATTAACAAATCTAAATACTCTGCTTGCGACTCCGGCAGCGAATTATGTTCAGACTACCACAAACGGCAGTGCAGCACTTCCAGTGGTTGCGGGAAATCCTTCCAGCGGACTTGCTGCTGGGCAGATCTGGTATGATTCGGGATCAAATGTTATGAAGTATTACGATGGTGCTGTGAAAACATTCGGTACCAGCAGTGGCCTTTCCAGTGTGGGGTTGACGCTTCCTGGGATGTTCAGTGTTACTAATTCACCACTGACTGCTAATGGCAGCATCACTGCTACTCTTGCCAATCAGACAGCTAATACTGTTTTCGCAGGACCTGCCTCTGGCGGCCCTGCAGCTCCGACATTTCGTGCACTGGCTTCGACGGATTTACCGATCACTGGCGCTGCTGGAACCTTTATCAACGGCGGCAACAGCTTTGGTGTCGCGGGGAACATCGGTACCAACGATGCATTTGATTTGAACTTGAAAACTAATAATACTACTAAGATGACGATTCTTTCTAATGGGAATGTAGGAATTGGCACAACCACTCCGACTCAACGCCTGGATGTGGTGGGGCAAATTCATGCCTCGGGTGATATCTGCACAGATGCTGGAGGCGGCAAATGCCTTTCTTCCGCCGGGGGTGGATCTTCCCTCATAGGATTGACCGGTGCAGGTCCGTCCTTCAACACCACCCTTGGCGTCGGAGCAGGAACCGCGACAACGATTGGTATACGAAACTCATTGTTTGGCTTCAATGCCGGTTTGCTGATACAGGATGGGAACAATAACACAGCCGTCGGATATCTGGCTTTGGCTTCGACAACGAATTCAGAAGCCAACACAGCGATCGGTGATAAAGCTTTAAACGCCTTGTCCTCTGGTACTTATAATTCAGCGATTGGTGCTGGCTCAATGAAATTCACAACTTCTGGAACATACAATGCAGCCTTTGGTACAAACTCACTTTATAATAATATTTCTGGGGACCATAATACGGCCGTGGGTGATCGAGCATTGAATGGGGTGACAACTGGAATTAGAAATGTTGGCATCGGCCATGCTGCGGGCAATGCCAATCAGGGAGGAGCCTACAATGTGTATGTTGGAGATGTTGCTGGCTACGAAAAGACTTCAGGAGACAACAATGTTTTCATAGGTGCCAATGCAGGATATAACAACCTAACTGGGGACAGAAATGTCTTCATTGGAAGTCATGCTGGTGAAAACGAGACAGGGTCCGACAAGCTTTACATCGCGAATACGAATACGCCGACTCCGTTGATCTATGGTGACTTTTCATCTGAATACGTTGGTATAGGGACGAGCACACCTTCAGCAAAGCTCCATGTTTATGGGGACTTCAAAACAGGCCAAATTCAAGTTGGCAGCGGGACGAGGGTCGATGGCATGGGAATTTGTGAAATTGGCAATCAAACGATAACAAACGCAGAGGCCTCTTATTCATGTTCCGGAATACCAGGCGAAGATATAGTGGTCCATTGCAGTGGCGCACAAGCAATGACGAGCGCAGGATCCAATGGCCTCTATTGCCGAGCCAGTGGTACCAGTGGGCAAGTTATCTGCAATACGGTCTTGGCGAACTCAGTGCCTATGAAGTGGGTGTGCATGTGGATGTATATGACTCCCCCTGGGTAAAATTCTTTTCAGCTCGGCGCTCGATATCGGCTATCGTGTTAGAGTTTACCCGCCTGTTCCAAAGTTGTCTTCTGAAACCGCAGATAACCCAGCAAAATATTTTCTAAGTTAATGATTTCTAATAGTCTTTGGTTTTTATCAAAATCACCTTTTGGGTGAAGAGTTTTTCGCGTCATTTCCAGCGCTGACGATTTTAAGAAAAGTTGATATTGTCTTTAGGTCTGGAGAAAATTGATAATGACCACAGATAAAAACCTACTTAAAAAGTTAAAATTATCTAGCACCAAAGATCAACTCACTATGGCCGCAGGCCTTGGGACTTTGATTGAGCTCTTTGATCAAACAGAACTTAAAAATCAATTTATATCTTGCCTTCCTGAGCGTACATCTCATCGTTCTGTGGGTAGCTATCAAATGGCCTTAACCCTTATGGCAGCCTTTCTCTATGGCTATGATTGCTTAGAGGATTTAGATCATTTTCGTAATGATCCCAAACTTGCAGAGTTATTTGGCAACCCAACAGCCGCAGCTAGAACTCACGGCGATTTTTTAAGAGACTTTGATGAAACTCATCTAAAAAAACTAAATGAGTTTTTAAACCTCATGTCTCGTCATATTTTTGAACAGATGCAACTCCAATTGCCTGAACAGTTTAAACCTAAAAAACTTATCATCGATGTAGACTCCACATCCCATGAACAGCACGGTGAAAAAATGGAAGGTTTAGCATTTAATTATAAAAATGAATGGTGCCTAGATTCACAAGTAAGCTTTAATCAGATTGGTTTATGTCATGGTTTTCAATTAAGACCAGGGAACACTAAATCGGGTGTAGATGCTGAGAGTTTAATTCGACAGTCTTTTGCTGATGGCAAAAAACAAGTCGAGCGTAAATTTAAATTCAATGACTTCTTCAGGGCAGATAGTGCTTATTGCAAACAAGATGTTATTAAAACTCTTGTAGAACTTGGAGTTTTATTTACTCTTACAGCCCACGACGGAACAACTAATTGGAAGGAACTTCTAGAAAATAGCGGAGTTACCTTGAGTGAGTGGATTTATTCCCAAGAAGAACAAGAAAGAGCTGCAATAAAAGAAAAAGAACTCCCAAAAATTGAGCTCACCAGAATGTATTGGACGCCAAAGTGGTCTGAGAAAGAAGAGTCCAAATTAGTATTTCCTATTTTAGTTAAAAGAACTTGGAATAAAGATAAAGAGCTCGAGTTAGAAAAAAAAGGACGACAGGTTTCTTTATTTCATGATGAAGGTTTTAAACATGAAGACCCCTGGGATTATTACGCTGTGGTCACGAATTTTCCACTAGATTTATCCACAGAAAAACTTGTGGAAAACTCAACCACTAGAGAAAAAATAAAAAGGTATTCCATTCAAGAAGTTTTTGAACATCATCAAAAACGTGGCAATGCTGAGAATTTTATTAAAGAAGAAAAATATGGTTATGACTTAAAACATTTTCCGTGTTTGAAATTAAATGCTAACTACGCTTATGGACAGCTCGCCATGGTGGCCCACAATATTCTGAGATGGGTTGCTATCATGACAAAGCCAGAGAAGCCGCATTTTTCAAAGAAATTAAGAAAGCATTTTATTTTTATTCCAGGAAAAATTGTACATCATGCAAGACAAGTATTTTTAAAAATAATGGAATTTCATTACCAAGGAGTAAGGCAATTAAGAGAGAGATTGAGGTTAAACTCGGAAAGATCGCCTCGACAGTTCTCTTCGGCGTGATTATGTAAGCCCGAAGGAAAGGTCGTTCCTTGAAATTCAAATAAAAAACTACGGGAACATTTTTTTGTGGTTTGGAAGTTTGGAGGTCAGGGGATTTGAACCCACGAACGCTTTAACAACTTAGTACACCCACTAGAGGTTCGATCAAAACCTCATGAAATATATTTGTCCGCGCGGTCCTGACGATGAGCACACCGCCCGTAAGTCCACTCATCACACGAGGTAATTTGTCGAATTTTAGGCATGACAGGGCCTCCCACCGTTATCCACGGCATGGGAACAATTTTTTAGAAAATCAAATTTTGAAAATATCGAGTTTGACTCGGCTTATCCACCGATCTGGGTCGGTAGTGAACTAAACTATTAAAGTCTAGAACACAACACAAACTGAGGCACCGCCGACCCAAACCGCCGACCCAAAAAAACGTATGTTATTGATATTGTTAGTGTTTCAAAGAAAATTGGTAGTGAGAGGCGGACTTGAACCGCCGACCTACGGATTATGATTCCGTTGCTCTAACCAGCTGAGCTACCCCACCGATTGATATAAATTGAAACTCAATTCTTAATCTTTAAGTTGGTTTTAGTCAAGCAGACCTTTCAACTGAGCCGTTTTCTATTTTAATGGGCCTTTGGCTTGTTCAGACTTTTTCTAAGTCTAGAGAATGACTAGGCTAAATTGACTGCTAGCGAGATTGCATTTGGAATCAAGGATGGGGTCCTCTATCTAAAATAGAGGCCGTAAAAATTAGGGGGGGGACCAGTGAGTAAACTTATTTATTCAGCAATAGTGATTCTTATTTTGATAACGGCCTGTGAGAAAAAAAATGTTCCTGAGAAAAAAGGAGATGATAAGGTCGCATGGCTTCAACAAACGGATAGACTCGTTGTTATCAATGAAACAGGCAGTCCTATCACGACAGCTCAGATGCTCATTGGAAACAAGAACTCTGAAAATAATTGGATTCATGCAAACGAACAGGGTGAAATCATTTTCCCCTCGTCTTGGAAAGACATCGATACCTTGACCATCTCTGCTCCAGAATACCTAACTGTTACCTTGTTTAACCAAAGTCCCTCCATTCAAACAGTCAAACTAAAAAAACTTCTCCCCCTTCCCCAACTCAAGGTAGAAGGAGATGTCAGTGGCGTCTCTACAAAGGATAAGGATGGGATAGTTGATTTTTCATTAGTCATGCAAAGTTTCCTTAAAAATGACATTCTGCAATTCGATGTTAATAAAATTATTAGTCCCTGGACTGAAAATATAAGTGTTGCTGGTTTTGATATCCCTTTACCACAAAATATTTTTCTACCAAGCCAGAAAGAATCCTATTTTATTACCGTTGTTCTA
This sequence comes from Deltaproteobacteria bacterium, assembly GCA_017302835.1. NCBI lineage: Bacteria > Pseudomonadati > Myxococcota > Myxococcia > Deltaproteobacteria bacterium. The sequence goes on from JAFLCC010000010.1 coordinate 41,389, forward strand.
GAGAAATTAAATTTCACTTTAAATTTTGCCGATTTTGGAGTCAAAAAAATTTCCACTATTCGTGGCCGTTTTCCTTTTAAAAAAATTATTTCTGAAGTTCAAAATAAAAAACCATACTATGAGCTTATAAATTATTTTGAAATGCTATCCAGTGGAAATACTTCTGCATCTCTCGATCAAAATACGGCAAAAGTGAGCTTCCCGGCAAATCAACTTTTATTTGATCAAGTGAAAACTGTCGTGGCACCTGCGATACCTCTAGATCAAGTAATGCTGGGTTTAAATTGTCTCAAATCCGATATGAGTTACTCACCTATTGACATTAAATATTTTAAATCGAAAGACACCTTTAATCTAAAAGCTGTTAAATCTGAAAATCAATATTTTGTAGGAGTGATAAAAAATAAAAACGAATTCGATCTGATCAATGAAAATACCGAACGCATGAGTTTGGTAGTTCTTCCTTGGGACACAACAACAAATTATCAATTTTTGCCTCTTATGAACAACCCTCAAGTCTTTGGCAAAACCGAATTTCACATCAATCCTCCTAATAATTTAGATGGTTTAAAAAACATTGGGTTTACGGCTGTGATATCAGAAATTAAATCTTTAACCTTGGAAAGTGGAAAAAAGGTCGACATCAAATTAGCAAAATGGGAATTCCATTCCCCCCAATGGGCCACAAAGATAATTCTTCCTGATTCTCTCTTGCCTAGAGAAAATCGCTATCGATTTGAAATCTCATTTCTGAGTCAAAAAGCAGATAACAGTAGAAAAGTAGATTTTTTTTCAGTAGACTGGAGCCATGAATCACAAGTTGAAAATGCAACTCATATTACGAAAAGCGCTGTTAATTTTTAATATTTTATTTTTTCTAACATCTTGTAATTTATTTGAGTTACAAGCTGATAAAAATGAAAAATTAAAAACCATACAAGCAACTCCGCAAAAAGTTTTTTTCGCTAATTATGACTTAGTTTGGAAGGCCGCCCTCACCACCCTCAAGTATTCAATCACCGATCAGAATCAAGAAACAGGTCACATTGAAACTGATTATATCAAAGCCTCTGATGGTGGGTGGAATCGTCCTGATGCCACCAAACCTCTTTCTGGTGCCATAAAATATAAAATTTTGATGTCATTTGTAAGAATAAAAACTGAGTCTGGAAAATTTGGAGTTAAAGTCACTATTGATAAAAGGATTGAGAAGGTGAAGGATTTTTTTTCTGACGTTGAAATCCTAGATTCCGATGGCTTAGAAGAGAAGACTTTGTTTTATCGGATGGAAAGAGAATTACTCATAGAAGAAGCCATCAAAAAACTCACAAATGAACCAGAGGAATTCCACTAATCCCATTAATTCCACTAATTACTTTAATTACATTAATCCCATAAAAGAACCCTAAAACTTGCTTTTTACAAATTGAGCACGTTCATTAATGCTCTGATTTTTGAAGCTCCGTATCTCTTGATCATTTAAAACTAATTTTTGTGCCCCTTTTAAGCTTCCTTCTATAATATCATTCTCATTTTCATTCAATAGCTTTAGAAAAAGACTTTTTTCAATGAGTCTTGGCTTTTGAGATAAAACAGTTATGATTTGTTTACGTATCCAGAGCGACTGGTTCTTTTTTTTATTTCTTTCTTGAAATAATTCTTCCCACAATAAATCTCGATGCTCGTCAAGCCCATCGTGCAGGATCTGATCAACTGCTGCCGACCTAACAACCAATGATTTATCTTTTAGAAGTCTTTTTACAATTTCAATTTTCTTTGGATGTCTTAGCTCCTTTAAAGAAACAAGAACGGCATTTTTTACAAACCACTCATTTGACAAAGACAAGAGGAACAAATCATCTATTGATTTTTCTTTTCTCAGCTCTGCTGCCGCAATGATTGATTTCCAGCGCTTTGAGAAACTCATCCGATTTTCTTTTGCAATGGCTATTAAATTATCATAGGTTTTTTGATCGTTTTTAAAAACTTCCATCTGATTTTTGTGGGGCAATGAAAGTATTTCTAATTCCCTATGATAGTTAATTGCTGCCTTGGCTCTAGCATTTACCAATATAAGGATCCAGCACATTAGTTTTATCACATTTATCATCATAAAATTAATTCTTTTTTAAAAAGTTTTCGAAATCACCCATTAACTGCTGAGATTCTTTTAGTTTTTCACTCTCAACATCTTTAGTTTCTTTTTCTTTATTCATTGGGCTTTTTTTTTGATCTTCAATAGCAGCAGCAAATTCTTTCATCAAATCATCATCTATATTGCTGGCCTCAGATTGGGATCCAGGTAGAGTTCCAGGAGCCGTGCTTTGAAGAGCCGCGCTTTGAGGCGCAGGCACTTTCGCATCTGATGATGATTTCTCTAAAACATTGGTCACAGAGGGCTTCTTTTGATCTTGAATGGCAGCAGCAAACTCTTTCATTAAATCATCATCAATCGAGTTGGTTTTGGGTTCCGGTTTTGCTGGTTCAGGGACATCTGCTCCACCACCTTTTAGCTCATTCAGTTCTTTTTGAAGCCGAGCATTTTCTTCCTTATAGAAGGATAAATCAGCTATATCTTCACTTATAATTTCATACTCTTGAAGGCGCCCCTCGAGTTCTTTCACCTTACCCTCAAGCTCTTTTTTCCCTTCAGAATCTTTTTTGCTGTCTTTGCTTTCTACTGAATCAGCAGCTTTTTCAACGACCATCGCACTGACTTGATTTAAATTTTCGATGGTTTGATTTTTTTTATTAATCTGCTCTTTAAGATCATCGATCTCTTTCTTGAGTAAACCAACTTCTTCTTGAGAAACATTGGTTCCATAAAGATTGTCACCGTTTGAAGCACCTAAGGCCCCATCTACATTACCAATTTGTCCTTTTAGACTTAACTGACCTTCCATAATTTTCTGAAGTTTTTTTTCAATCTCTGTGGTATCAATATTAAGGCTCTGCGCTTCTGACTGTGAAAAATTCTCGCCATTTTGATTGAAAAATTGTCGGTAAATCAAAAGTAAAATAAAAATAAAAATAAAACCAAATGTAAGCTCAATTATAAATCGATTATGATCGGTCCAAAACCGTAAAAAATTTTCTACATCCACTCCATTATTCTCAATGAGAACAACAACCCACGTCAAGTCTCGATAGTCTCTAGACCAATTGCTAGACTCAAGTTATATAGAAAAAATGAAATATGATCTCATTTTAAAAAATGCAACTGCTTTGATCCCTACTCATCCCCAGGACCTTCGTCAAAGATCCAATTTGATAAAGGAAAAAATCGATATTGGCATCTCGCAAGGAAAAATTTCTGAATTAGGACATATTTCTCCCCATCAGGGGTTGAAAGTTCTAGATTTAAATAATTTAATCATCCTACCTGGAATTATTGATTCACAAGTGCACTTTAGAGAACCTGGCTTGACTCACAAAGAAGACTTAGAGTCTGGCACTAGGGCTGCTCTTCTTGGTGGAGTCACCACCATTTTTGAAATGCCAAACACAAGTCCTTCGACGACGACCAAAGAGTTATTTTTGGATAAATTAGACCGAGCTAAAAACAGATGCCATACGAACTATGCTTTCTATATTGGCGCCAGTGAAGAAAATGCAGATCAGTTAAGCCAACTAGAATCCTTACCTCATTGTTGCGGAGTAAAGGTTTTTATGGGCAGCTCCACGGGCTCGCTCTTAGTTGAGGACGATACCTTACTTGAAACCATTTTGAAAAATACTCAGAAACGATTGGTTGTCCACTGCGAAGATGAACAACGACTGAAAGAAAGAAAGAGTTTATTACAGGACCATCCCACTGTCGCCTTGCACCCCTTATGGCGTGACCCGATCACCTCCTATAATGCAGTTAAAAGGCTTGTCACTCTCGCTGAAAATTTAAATCGAAAAGTACACGTATTGCACGTCACTTGCCAAGAGGAAGTTGAATATTTAGCTCATCACAGGCGGACTGCATCCGTAGAAGTTTTGCCCCAACATTTAACACTTTTTGCTCCTGAATGCTATGAAAGGTTGGGCACTAAAGCCCAACAAAATCCACCTATCAGAGAAAAAAATCATCAGGAAGCTCTCTGGAAAGCCCTTACCAGTGGAGTTATCGATGTTATCGGCTCTGACCATGCACCTCACACCCTCGAGGAAAAAGCAAGACCCTATCCGCAAACTCCAAGCGGAATGCCTGGAGTTCAAACCTTGCTTCCCATCATGCTAAATCACGTTCACAACAATAAATTGTCTCTAGAAAAATTAACGGCGCTCTTAACTGAAAATGTCAGAGATGTTTTCAACATCCAAAATAAAGGTCGTATTCAAATTGGTTTTGATGCCGATTTTACCATCATTGATCCAAAAAAAGAACGCCGTATTGAAAATAATTGGATTCAATCTAAATCTAAGTGGACTGTTTTTGATGGAATGAAAGTGACAGGATGGCCTATGATAAGCATTATTAATGGGACCATTTGCATGCAAGAAGATGAGATTCTTATTCCCAATTCAGGAACTGGAACTAACTTTGCTTAGACCGAATGATAAACCCAAATTCCCACTTAATTCATTTCTATTCGGAGGCCTCCTTCCCATCATTCTTTTTACTTTGGTTGAAGAGTACTATGGCACCGCCTGGGGACTTGTTACGGCTTTATTTTTTGGTTTTGGTGAACTGTCTTTTGAGTTATGGAAGTATAAAAAAATTTCTAAAATCACTTTAGTTGGAAATTTTTTAATTATTTTTTTAGGTATTATTTCACTTTTTACCCAAGATGGAATTTGGTTTAAGCTACAACCTGGAATTATTGAATTAGGAATGGTTCTCTTTCTTTGGGGATCTTTATTAATGAAAAAGCCACTGCTATTGTCTTTGGCTCAACAACAAAATATTCAATTACCTGAAGTCTTATTAAAAGAGTTCCCCAAGCTCACCTTTAGAATTGGTGTTTTCTTTTTGATTCATGCAGCTCTTGCCTTTTGGGCTGCATTTTACTGGAGCACCACCGCTTGGGCTCTCTTAAAAGGTGTGGGATTGATGGTTACCTTTGTTTTGTATTTGATTATCGAAATGTGGTTGCTTCGATCAAGAATAAAAATAGCTAATCAAGGAGTCATACCAATTAATGCCCATTTAGAAGAGATGGAGAAGAGATGACCATCTTCCAAGCTTTTGTTTTAGCTGTTATCGAAGGAATAACAGAGTTTCTTCCTATTTCCTCCACAGGCCACATGATTCTAACGGCTCATTATTTGACTATTGAAAATCCAATCCTCTTAAAAAGCTTTGAAGTGATTATTCAATTTGGCGCCATTTTGTCAGTAGTCTTTTTCTATAAAAATAAATTCTTAAAAATGGATTTCATTTTTTATAAAAAACTGATTTTGGCATTTATCCCCACTGGGATTATTGGATTTTTATTAAAAAATAAAATTGATTTATGGCTGGACAGCGTCCACATTGTAGCATGGGCACTTGTTCTTGGTGGAATTGTATTAATAGCCTGTGACTTTATTTTCAAGCCTAAAGAAAATCCTAAAACCTTTAACAATCTCAACTCACTTCAGATTGCTAGTCTTGGTTTATTTCAAGCTATAGCCCTTATTCCTGGAGTCTCTAGATCAGCGGCAACTATAGTTGGAGGATTAGTTTTTAAGTTATCTAAGAAAGAAGCTGCTGAATTTTCATTCTTCCTAGCCGTTCCAACAATGACTGCCGCCACTTTATACAAATCAGTTAAAATTATTCCCTCAATCACTGCCAATGACGGCGGACTTATTTTGTTTGGTTTAGTGATCGCCTTTATGGTTGCTTATTTTGCCATTAAATTCTTTATTCATGTCGTTGGAAAATATGGATTTTTATATTTTGGAATTTATAGAATAATCTTAGGATTACTGATCATTTTAATAGAATAGAACGGGATAAAACAATGATTGAATTTGAATCTTACTTTTCTCTTTTTGAAAAAAATTTTATTCTCATGCCCCTATGGAAATGGACTTTGGTCCTTTTGTTTTTAGTCCTCTTTCCTTTCTTAAGAAAAACTTTAGAAATTATTTTAATTAGATTTAAACAAAAAGCCCCTTCTTTATTTGAAAAGAATAAATTTATTAAATACGGCACCCCTTTTAATTTAGAATCTCCGCTTTCATGGATCCTCTCTTTAGGTCTCTTTATTCTGTTCGTCGACCTTATGGACTTTCCATTGACCATCAACAAATATGCTCTTCTTATAGGTCGGTTTTTATTGGCACTAAGACTTATTCAACTTGTTTATGTCGGCACAGACAGTCTCGCCTTATTTTTAAAGGAACAAGTTTTTTCTTCTGAATCTAACAACCAAATCCAAGTATTGCCTTTTTTTATAAAAATCTTAAAAGTCATGGTAATCACCCTAGGTTTCTTAATCACTTTACAAAATCTTGGTCTCAATGTGGTAAGTCTTCTTGCCGGTCTTGGTTTAGGAGGTTTGGCGATTGCTCTTGCCGCACAAGATACCGTAGCTAATCTTTTTGGTTCTATCACTATCCTCTTTGATAAGCCTTTCAAAATAGGAGATCAAATTAAAGTCTTGGACGTTGAGGGAAGCATTGAGGAAATTGGTTTCAGATCTACCCGCATCAGATCTGTTAATAACTCCCTTTTCACCATCCCAAATTCCATCCTTGCCAAAGAAAAAATTGAAAATCTATCTGATCGCATTTCTAGAAAAACAAAACAAACGTTAACTATAACTTATGAAACACCTATAGAAAAAATTAATTTATATATTGATTACATTAAAAACTTGTTACTGAACTATGAGTCTGTTGAGAAGGAAAGTATTATTGTCAGTTTTAATAATTTTTCCTCTCACAGCTTGGATATCTTGGTGGCGTTTAATATTAAAATTGATGATTATAAATCATTTCTAGAATTACAAGAAAAAATACTCTTTGATATTTACCGAAATGCCTTAGAACAAAAAGTTGATTTTGCCTACCCAACCCAAAAGCTCATCATCGAAAAATAAGTTAGGACTGTTCAGAAGAGCACGTTTGAATAGAGCTACTTCTTCTTTTTAAACTCTTTCTTCTTATCTAAAATTTGTTGACTTGCTTCTTGTTGTCTTTTTTGTAGCTCCTCTGCTTTAATTTTTTCTGACTCCATCTTTGCTTTTTCAGCTTCCAGTTCTGATTTAATCGTTTCGAGTTTTAATTTATCTTCTTCGATTTTAGCTTCTTGTTCTTTATTCTTTTTTTCTAAAGATTCTTTTTGCTGTTTTTGTTTTTCAACATCAACTTTAAATTTTGCAACTTCTTGAGTTAGTTTTCTTAAAGCATCCTCTTGCTCTTTTTCTGTTCTTGTCAACTTTTCTAGCTCGACTTTGGCAAGAGAAGATTCCCTTTGCAAAATGCTTTTCTCCTTATCTAATTCCTTTGTTTTTTCAAAAAAAGCTTTTTTAAGGTTGGCATCTTTGGATTTTAACTCATTTTGATCTTTTTTAGCTTTTTCAATTTCAGCTTGTGTGTTTTTAATTTCAGATTCTTTGCTTTTATTTAGTCCTTCTTGCTTTTGCAACTCTAGATCAGCATCTTTATTGCTTTTTTTGTTTTTTTCTACTTCTTGCTCATATTTTTTTAGCTCGCTTTCTAGTTTGGACTTCTCTTGATCTAACCGAAGGCTTGCCGTCTTATGTTGAGCTTGCGCCCGCTGCACTTCCATTTTTTCTTTATTTAATTTTTGTTCAGTCAATCGGATTTCTTTCTGTGCTTGTTCTAAATCCAATTTTGCCTTAACAGATTCCTCATCTTTTTTTCTTTGTTCTTTCTCATTTTCTCTGATTTCTTCAGTGAGTTTTTTGACTGTTTTTTCCGATTCTTTTTTTTTCTCAATTGAATTTTCTTTTTCTTCTTTTGCTTTTTTTATTTTTTCTTTTAGTTCTTCAATTCTCTTTTGCGCTTTCAGAGACTCTTCATCTGCCAATTTCGTTTGTTTTTCAGCCTCAATTTGTTCGGCTTTGTACTGCAAGGTTAATTTTTCAGTTTCAGCTTGTTGTTGTTTGGATTCAATCTCCAATTTTTTTGATTTCTCAATGGCCTTTTTGGCTTCCATTTGAAGTTTTTCTTTTTTTCTAGCTTCTTCATCCATACGTTTTTTTGATTCACTAGCTTCTGACTTTGCACCCTCGGCATCCATTTTCGCCTCTTCAGCTTCAATCTGCGAGGAATCTACCTGAGCCACTCGGTTTCCTAAATATAAATCTGTCCCCAATAAATCAGTCCCCGTCAGAATTGAATTTTCCTGAGCGATGCCAAAGCCTCCAAAAAACAATATAAATATAAATAGATAAGTGTTCCTCATAAATATTCCTTTCGCTCGCCAAGGTTTATTCTAAAAGAACTCCCTTCTGTAGACAATCAGCAATACCCCCTAGGCTGGCCTAAGATCCATAATGGGACATTAATAATATCGAAAGAAATTTTTTCTAGGCGTCCTTTGTCAGCTCTGTCTTATAGATTTACAGTTTCCTATCTCTCTAAAGCCTTTATAGTCGATTTCATATCCAAAGTTAAAACGGAACTTCTGGCCCTTTGGTTGCAATACCTATTAGCAACCCCCCATGACGGCCAGGCACCCCCCCCCAAGCCTGGTCGTCAACTTTTTTTCTCTGGTCTTTCTAAAAAATTAAAATCAATACAAAATATCAAAATGAATTACTTTCTGTTTGTTATCTTTTTCAGTTTTTATAGTTTGGCACTTAAAGTGATTATTGATCCTGGACATGGAGGAGCCGATCGCGGTGCCGTCTATGGAAAGGCACAGGAATCCAAACTCGTTTTTGAAATCTCGAAGTACTTAAAAGAGGACCTTGAAAGAAATCATCATTCAACGGATTTAACCAGAAGCAAAGATGAGTTTATCAGTTTAAAGAAACGAGTCGCTTTTTCAGAACAAGCTAAAGGAGATTTATTTATTAGCATCCACGCCAATGCATCTGAAGACAGGAGAGCTAAAGGTATCGAGTTTTTTTTGCAGTCACCACAAACCAATAGCGCTTTTTCGCACAAAGAGTTAACATCCGAAGACCTGCTGCTTCAAGAACACAAAAACAAAACTGAACCTATCTGCCTCTCTAAAAAAGAAGATATTCAAAATATAGTCACAGAGTTGAATCAAAACATTAAGCTTAAAAGAAGCTTTTATTTGTCTTCAGCTCTGATGAAGGACTTACCAGGAATCATCAAACAAGCACCCTTTTTTGTGCTAACTAAAACTCAAATTCCCAGCATTCTTGTCGAAGTTGGTTTCTTAAGCCACCCAAAAGACAATATGAAACTCCTCAGACCCGATTATCAAAAACAGTTGGCACAAAAAATTTACGGAAGCATTCAAAATTATGCTGTGAAAATCAATCCACCCCTAACGTCAACGGCAAAATCACTTGACGACAGCCTTGAAATACCTAAATAGTGTCATTCAAATCACCAACATTGGGACCAAGGAATTTACATGAATGAGTTTTCCTCTAATCACAACCTTTCAAATTCTTATCAAAGAAAAGACCAGCGAAAATTTAACCAACTAAGAAAAGTCAATGTGACTACAAAAATTGTGGACTATGCTGAAGGCTCTGCGCTTATTGAATTTGGCAATACCAGAGTGCTTTGCACCGCAAGTGTCGAAGCCAAAACCCCCCCCTGGATTTCTGGAACGGGCCAAGGTTGGGTCACTGCCGAGTATGGAATGCTGCCTAGATCGACTCATCAAAGAATTAAAAGAGAAAAGTCTCTAACTGGTGGGCGCACACAGGAAATTGCTAGGCTTATTGGCCGAAGCTTAAGGGCCAGTATTGATTTAAAGCTTCTTGGTGAAAAGCAAATCATTATTGATTGCGATGTCATCAATGCCGATGGAGGAACCAGAACCGCAGCTATCACCGGAGGCTTTATTGCTTTAGCTATGGCCTTAGATAAAATGAAAAAAAATAATGAGATTAAAACTTTTCCATTAAAAAGTTATGTGTCTGCTATCAGCGTCGGGCTGGATGGTCAGGTCCCTTTGCTCGATTTAAATTATGAGGAAGATTCAAAAATTCATACCGACATGAATTTTGTTCTCACAAACAAATTGCAATTTATTGAGATCCAAGGAACTGCAGAAGCAACTCCTTTTACCGAAGAACAGTTGCACTTGATGATGGAACTCTCTAAAAAAGGATGTTCAGAATTGTTTGAAATTCAAAGTCGTTACCTTAATGAATTTTTTCCCCTAACGAAGTAACAAGGATCTTATGGAAATTTGGATTGCCACCGGAAACTCGGAAAAGCTCAAAGAAATAAATTTGGTACTGTCTCCAGCTATTTCTAATTTGAAATTGAATCACCAGGGCATGATCTCTGGTTTTACAGCCAGACCCGAGGATGGTAAAACCTTTATTGATAACGCCAGAATCAAAGCCAGATCTCTTAAAGCTATTAGATCAGATGATTGGGTTCTTGCTGAAGATTCTGGCCTTGAGGTCCCCGCCATGGGAAATCTGCCTGGCGTTCATTCTGCAAGATACGCAGGTCCCCACGCTCGAGATTCAGAAAATGTAAGCAAACTTTTAAAAATGCTCACCATCCGAAATATTTCAGATAGAAAAGCCAAATTCCATTGTGCTATGATTGTACTCACTCCCAAAAATGAAGAATGGGTTTTTGAGGGTGAGCTATGGGGAACCATAGGAAAAAACCCACAAGGATTAATGGGCTTTGGCTATGACCCTGTCTTTATTCCAAATGATCAATCTCTGACAATGGCCGAACTGGGCCCTGGATTTAAAAACCAACACTCACACCGCTCAAAAGCACTTAAACTTTTCTTAGATAAGCTCAAAACTGCTTCATTTTTTGACTAGGCGTTGACTAGGTTTCGACTAAGGATTTGACACCGATATATATTTTCTAAAAATAAGAATTTTTTTTGATATCTTAAAAGTTAAGTGCTAGTAGTTTGTCAACTCCTCAAAACACAACCAAAAGGTAACTCATGGAAAATTTAAAAATTTTTTCAGGTAACGCAAATGTAGAGCTTGCAACCAAAGTCGCCCAAGCCGCTGGAGTTAAACTGGGACATTCCGCTGTCACCTCTTTTGCCGATGGTGAAATTCAAGTCGAAATTCATGAAAGTGTTCGTGGAAATCATGTTTTTGTTATTCAAAGCACTTGCCCCCCGGTAAATCAAAATTATATGGAATTATTTATAATGTTGGATGCCTTGAAACGAGCCTCGGCAAGTCATATCACTGCAGTTATCCCTTATTATGGCTATGCCAGACAGGATAGAAAAGTAGCCCCCAGAGCACCTATTTCTGCAAAGTGTGTGGCTGATTTGCTAACCACAGCCGGTGCCGATAGAGTTGTGTGTGTGGATCTTCACGCCGCTCAAATTCAAGGGTTTTTCAATGTCCCTGTGGATCACTTGTTTGCTATCCCCACCCTCGCAAGAACCTTCAGAGAAAAATATGGTTACGGTACGGATTACGTTGTTGTCAGCCCAGATGCTGGGGGAGTCGAAAGAGCTAGAGCCTTTGCTAAACGGATAGAATCTACGATGGCTATTATTGACAAACGCAGAACGGGCCCCAACGAAGCCAAAGCTCTTCATCTGATTGGGGATGTAAAAGGAAAAGTGGCCATCATTGTGGACGACATGATCGACACCGCAGGAACCCTTTCTCAAGCAGTTGACTCCTTGCTAAAACATGGGGCGAGAAAAGTGCTTGCGGTTTCCACTCACCCCGTACTTTCTGGCCCTGCTATCCGACGTCTCAAAGAAAGTGTCATTGAAAAGCTCATAGTTACTGATTCGATCCCGCTTTCACAGGAAGCTATTAATTCTGGTAAAATTGAAGTCGTTTCTGTTGCTCCTGTTTTAGCAGAGGCTATCAAACGTATTTGCAGCAATGACTCGGTAAGTTCTTTATTCGAATAATTTATTCCTTGATTCTCTTTGTCATCTAGAATAGAAATTTCCTTCTGTAGAGCGAAAAGCTCTGTGACTAAACTAGGACCGAAGGCCCTGTAACTAAACTAGGGCCGAAGGCCCTGCAACTAACTTGGGCCGTATAGGCCCTGTAACTAACCAGAGCTGAAAGCTCTGACACTTTTAAAATTGTTTTAAAAGTACTTGAAAGAGGATGATATGAAACAAAAGTTTGACCTAGCCGTTGAAGCCAGAGCTGTTGGAAAAAGCACTTGCCGAGCACTTCGTAACGAAAGAAAAATCCCTGCTAATATTTATGGTGCTATTAAAAACCAAAATATTTACTTAAATGAAAGCGATGTCTTAAAATACAATACAAGAAAATTTGATAATACCTTATTTACTCTGAAAAGCTCTTTGCCTGAAGCCAATGGAAAAATAGCTCTTATTAAATCTGTTGATGTAAATCCATTATCTAGAAAGCCTGTTCATGTTGATTTATATGCTTTAGATTTAACTAAAGCAGTAAGAGTTTCTGTGGAAATTAAAGTTGAAGGTAAACCTCTGGGGCTAGCTGATGGAGGATTATTGAACATCGTACAAAGAGAACTTGAAATTGAAGTCCTTCCTAATGATATCCCAGAAAGTATCATTATAGATGTTTCGCATCTAGGTGTTGGCGATTCATTCCACGTATCGGAGCTCAAACTTGCGCCGGGTGTGAAGGTACTCTCAGCGCCTGAGCTGACAATTGCCGTTGTTAACCTCATTGAAGATGAAGTTGTCACTCCAGCAGCAGTTGCTGCCACGGCGACTGCTGCAACGGCGACTGCTGCCACTGCAGCCGCTCCTGCGAAAGATGCCAAAACACCAGCGGCCAAAGCTCCAGCAAAAGATGCTAAGGCTCCTGCTGCCAAACCCGCCGGAGATAAGAAGAAATAAAAATGTGGCTTATTGTAGGACTGGGTAATCCTGGATCTGATTATCAACTCACCCGCCATAATATTGGATTTATGGCGGTTGATTTTTTTTTAGGGGATAAAAAAAATTCACTTGAGAAAAAAGAATTTAAGTCTTTTTTATATAAGACAAAAAGTCAAAATACAGACTTATTGTTTTTAAAACCCCAAACATTTATGAACTTGTCTGGAAATGCCGTTTTGGAAATCACTCAATTTTACAAAATCCCTCTGGCTCAAATCGTTGTAATACATGATGAAATTGATCAAGAATTTGGGAAAATCAAAATTCAAAAAAATCGTGGCCATGGAGGACATAACGGCATCAGGGATATCTCCGCAAAATTGGGTTCAAGTGATTACCTCAGAGTCCGCCTTGGTGTCGGACGACCGCCACATCCTAATATGGATGTAGCTGACTATGTTTTACAAAAGTTCAGTAAAGAAGAATTTGCTGAACTTCCAAACTTTCTTGAAAAAAGTGTTCGTGCTATTGAAAGTTTAATTTTAGATGGATTTCAAATAGCTGCTACAAAATTTAATCAATAACGCGAGTTCGCGTCAAAAGTATTGAGTGAGGAGAACTTCAAAAATGGCATTGCAAGTTGGAATTGTTGGTTTACCCAATGTTGGAAAAAGTACTCTTTTTAATGCTCTGACTTCGGCTAAGGCTGAGGCCGCTAATTACCCCTTTTGCACCATCGATCCCAATGTTGGCGTTGTTACTGTTCCTGATAAAAGGCTCGAACTCATCACTCAGTTTATTAAGCCTCAGTCCGTCGTTCCAACGACAATTGAATTTGTAGATATCGCAGGGATTGTGAAGGGCGCCTCTAAGGGGGAAGGACTAGGAAACCAATTCTTAAGCCATATTCGACAGACCGATGCTATTGTTCATGTGGTCAGATGTTTTGATGATTCTAATATTATTCATGTGTCTGGAAGTGTTGATCCCCTAAGAGATATGGAAATTATTAATACCGAACTGATGTTAGCTGATTTAGACTCTGTAGAAAAAAAATTACAAAAAAGCGAAAAGTTAGCTAAAATGTCCCAGGACAAAAAAGTAAAAGCGGAATATGAAATTACCAAAAAAGTCCATGAAGCTCTCAGCAAAGGACTGCCTGCAAGATCTGTCGCTATTGAAGAAATGGAGCAATCCTTTTATAAAGACATGCATTTACTCACTTCAAAACCTGTTTTGTATGCCTGCAATGTGTCCGATACAGATTTTTCAAATAATGGAAATGATTGGGTTCGCTCCGTAGAGAAAAGAGCACAGGAGGAAGGAAATAAAACCGTAATGATTTGTTCAGCCATGGAGGCCGAAATTGCACAGCTCCCTCTTGAAGATAGAAAAGAGTTCTTAGCCTCTTTAGGAGCCACTGAACCTGGACTAAATCGACTTATCCGTGAAGCCTACTCCCTGCTTGGACTCAATACTTATTTTACCGCTGGTGAAAAAGAAGTGCGCGCCTGGACAATAAAAGCCGGGACCAAAGCTCCAGGTGCTGCTGGCGTGATACATACTGATTTCGAAAAAGGATTTATCCGTGCAGAAACTTATCATTGTGAGGACTTATTTAAATTTAAATCGGAATCTGCAGTTAAAGAGGCCGGAAAATACCGCCTAGAAGGCAAAGAATATTTAGTTAAAGATGGTGACATTTTATTTTTTAGATTTAATGTCTAGTAATGATCAATTTTTTAAAACTCAGCGCCTTTGAATTGGCTTCTTTGGTAAAAAAAAAAGAAGCGACCCCATTAGAAATTTTTGATGTTCATGCTGAATTAATTGAAAAATACAATCTCATCTTAAATGCAGCCGTTGAACTCAACCTTGAAAACGGTCGTAAACAAGCTCAAAAATATACCTCTGGTCTCATGAATAAAAAAGAGCTTCCTCCTCTTTATGGAGTTCCCTTTACCTGTAAAGAAATGTTTTCTATTAAAGGATTTAAACGAACTGGGGGAAATGTTTATTACAAAAATCAGGTAAGCACCGAAACAGCCACTATTTTTGATCGTATTTCCAAGGCTGGAGGCATTCTTTTAGCGACAACCAATGTCCCCGAATTTGGATTTTGGTTTGAAACAAACAATCAAGTCTATGGACGCACCTCAAACCCCTATAACGAAAAGAGAACTTCCGGAGGAAGTAGCGGTGGTGAAGGGGCCTTGATCGGCTTAGGGGCAAGCCCCTTTGGCCTAGCCAGTGATATTGGCGGGAGTATCCGAATTCCTGCTTCATTTTGTGGAGTATTTGGCCATAAACCTTCGGCAGGAATTATTCCACTGACGGGTCATTTTCCTATGAGCCATGCGACTCTTAAGGCTTTGCCTCTCGATAAGTACCCAATGACCACGGCAGGCCCTCTTTGTCGATCCGCTAAAGATCTACGCCCCTTGATTCAAATCTTAAAAGGACCAGATGGTATAGATCCACGATGTCGAGCCGTTGAATTCGATTTAAAGATTTCTAAGCCTAAAAAGATTTTTTTTATTTCAGATCCTCTGATTCAAGGTGCAAGTTCCACTTCTCTAGAAGTGCAAAACTGCATCATAAAATCTGTTAATTATTTAAAAGAAGTAGGCTACCCAACTGAAGAGCTTCCGCGAGATTTTTTTATTAAGGGCTTAGATCTTTGGTTTAACATTCTTAATAAAACAGATCACGTCCCCTTTGCCGATCTCGTTTCTCCAGAGAAAAAACTCAATTTTTTACAAGAACTACCCAAACTCATTTTAGGTACCTCCTCTCATACCTTACCAACCTATATCTTAAGCCTTATGGAGTTTGTTAAAGATAAAACTAAAGATGAAACAACTTCATTAGAAATTGCTAGATTAAGCTCACTGCTAGATCAGTTAAAATCAAAATTAAATCGCTTATTAAATAATGAAAATGTTCTTTTATTCCCCACTCAACCCCAACCGGCGCCTTTGCATGATTATCTTCTCGCAACCCCCTTTGATTATATCTATTGTGGAATCTTCAATGCTTTAGAAAACCCCTCAACCCAAGTACCCATTGGGATGAGTTCCAAAGAGTTACCTATCGGAATGCAAATTGTGGGACCTTTAAACTATGATCACCTAGGAATCAGTTTGGCAGAAGAACTGGAACTGGCCTTCGGCGGCTGGACGCCCCCTCGATTTAAAAGTTAAGGGCGAGGGTGGGGCCGGCAACTATTTATATCTTAGAGGCGGCTCTTTCACGAGTTAAATCAACATTGAAAATGTCCAATGATAAACTAATTTCCACTGGTAATCAAAAATTCGATACAGAGTTCAATCGAATTAAACAGATAGAAGAGATTGTAGATAGAGTGATTCATGGTAACTTCTGGCACTCCTAATGCTGTAAAAATTCTGGTTTTTCTTTTAGGTTTTCTGAGGATTCAAAATTTTCAGAATATTACTAAAAAACAATTGGGCGGGTAGAACTCGTATTCCATGAACTAATTTTTCCTCGGAACCACCATAAATAAAAATTGTTTCTGCCATGGGATAGTCTTCCTTAAATAGCAGTAAGGATTCAAAATCTTCTTTCCTCAAACGAGATGAAGGTTTAACCTCCACTGCAATGAATCTATTAGGTCCATATAAAATAAGATCAACTTCCTGATGTTTTCGTGTATGCCAAAAGAAAAGTTCATAATTCCACTCACAAAGATCATTGAGAGCACGAACATTCTGCATGACTAAGGTTTCCAGAGCAAATCCATGAATTTCACTTTCCGAGTCGAGGGGACCTCTGGGACGAATCCCTCGGTAAACCCCAGCATCAAAAAAGAAAAATTTGTTCTTTGCTATCACCTCTCTTTTGGCCCTCTTTGAAAAAACGGGAAGTTCAAAGGAAATTAACAAGTCTCTCAAAATGGAGAAATAGTCCTCAACGGTCTTTCGCTCAACGGCACAATCCCCAGCCACTTTTGAAATATTCAATGGCGAAGCTTGAGAAAAACTCGCTGCCTGCAAAAATCGACTGAATGCAGGTAGATTTCGGGTTAACCCCTCCAGCTGAACCTCCTCTTTAAGGTAGGTTCGAATATAGCTCTGAAGATATTTATGGGGGTCCATCGCCTGGGTCGCCATGGGTAAAAGACCAAACATCAGAGCCTTTTTAAGATCAAAATCTCCTTTCATCTCAACGCTAGTCATAGGATGAAAATGGTACGTGTAAGCTCGTCCAGCCAGAAGATTTACACCGGCCTTTCGTAATTTTCTGGCGCTAGAGCCAGTCAGAACAAATCGATATTTTTTCAATTCTATCAATCGATGAACTTCTTCCAAAAGATGCGGAATCTTCTGGACCTCATCAATAATGACAGGCCACTCTTCGTTTACAATAAATCGTGAAATTTCCTTAGGCTGCGCCGACAATAGATTGTAGCTCTCGTCATCTAAAAGATCGATAAAATTACTATTGATATAATTTGATTTTAGCCAACTTGATTTGCCGGTCCCCCTGGCTCCAAAAAGAAAATAACTACTCTGCGTGTCTGGTCTAAAAATTCTGGTGTACATAGTTCTATTTTGATTTAAAAAATGGAACTATGCAACCCATTTTTTACTTTTCTAAGGCTCTATAGATCATTTCTAGATTTGATAATAAATAATTCTGATATCGAAACTTCTTATCTTTAGAAACAGAAAAACTTTCACCATTTAAGGTTCCAGAAATTGGTATTTTAGCTTCTTTTGCAAGGTGCTCAATGTAGGAATTGTTTGCTGATTCTTCTCTAAAGATAGGAATTTTTTTATTTTTTTCAATCAATTTCCTCAGTTGGATCAATTCAATAGGTTTTGCATGATCATGGCTTGCAAAACCTGAAGGCGAAAAAATATCTATTTGGTATGCCATTCCTAGATAAGAAAAGGAATTATGTGAAACAATGATTTGTTTTAAGGAAATCTCATTAAAAAGTTTTAAATATTTTCTATGCAAAGATAAAATACTTGTTTCAAATCTTTTAAAATTAGAGTTTAACTTTTCCTTTTCTTCTGGAAGCAATAAGAGCAACTCCTTCAAAATACGTTTACAAATATAAATGACATTTAAGGGATGATTCCAAATGTGGGGGTCTTTATCTTTCAAATAGGGAATATTTTCTGATAAATTGACTATTTTTAAAGTTGGAAAACGCTTTACCATATCTGAAATATTAAAATTTTCAAAACCAAGTCCAATCACGAAAAAAAGATTCGCTGATTTTAACTTAACAGTATCCGTTGGTAAGATAGAATAACTATGAATCGATTTCTCTGCAGGAATCAAAGAATCAACACCTAGAGTTTGAGTCGTGACGCCCTCAAGCAGTTCATCCCCGATCGACTTTAACAACGAGAATGAATACAGAACTCTTGGTCCATGGATGTTGGAGTTTGAGTCTGCCTTTACATTAAATGGGATACATAAGATAACTAAGATCATCAGCTTCTTAAATCTTTGCAGAGGTAAGATCGTCAGAAATAATAAACCGCCAAACAAAATAATAGAAGGCCCTGTTGGTAAATTAAATTCAAATGATAATAGAATTCCTGTAAATGAAATAATCCAACCAAAAAATGCAGCCAACAATATTTGTTTTTTAATAGCTCTGGCAAAAAGTTTGGCAATCATGGCTGGAATAATTAAAAAACCGAGTGCTAAGATTGTTCCCACAGAATAAAAGGAAAGAATTAAAACCCACAAAACCAGGAAGTAAAATATATTTTTTATTCGCGATTCAGAAATTTTTAAAAATTGACTGTACTCAGGGTCGACAATAGTTTGGATTAAAGATTTATAAATTAAACTAAAACCTATTAAAACTAGAATGCCTGACCCTGCAATAAGATATATCCACTCCTTAGGCATCAATAAAATATTACCAAAAAGAAAATGCATTAAATCGATTTTCACATCAGAAATTGATAGCAAAATAATACCCAAAGAACTTAATGTTAAATAAATTAAAGCGAGAACGCTGTCATCTTTTAAAAATGATTTTTCTGTAATCCAAAACATCAAGCCTAATACAACCAAGCCAGCGACGAGCCCACCGAGGAGAAGACCTAGCGTTGAAAAACCGAAGATCATCAAGGAGAGAGCCATTCCAGGTAACAAGGAATGGCTGATGGCATCTCCCATTAAACTCATCCGTTTAAGAGTCAAAAAAACCCCTAACGGAGCGGCAACAAGACTCAATAAGAAACTGGTCGTCACGGCATAAATGAAAAAATCGTTATTTAGTAATTCAAACATCAATCCACTTCCTGACTATGATGGAAACAGGGATCAATGATTCCTGAATCTACTTGGCTTAAAGAAAGGATTTGGTCACATTTCTCTGAAACGAATTTGGAATCATGAATGGATAACAGTATGGTTACCCCTTTTTTATTTAGTTCTATCAGAAGATTTTTTAGAGATACTGCCGTTGGCTCGTCAATATTGCTTAAGGGTTCATCCAAAATTAAAAATTGAGGTTGATTGACGATACTTCTTGCAAATAAAACCTTTTGAAATTGTCCTTGGGAAAGCTCATTTAAAAAAGATTTTTTTAAATTCAAAATTTGGCAACTTTCATAAACATCAAATGAATCTATGGCTGAAGCCTTTCTTCTTGCAAGCTCGACATATTCTTCAACGGTGATTGGGAAACTTCGGTCAATCGAATAAGACTGCGGTAAATAGCCAATAGACTCCGTATTTAAATGAACATGCCCTTTATAAGAAATAATACTTAAAATCGCTTTCAGAAAAGTACTCTTACCACTGCCGTTGCTTCCAGTAAGAGCTACAAATTGCCCAGGCTTAATAGAATAATTTAAATTATCAAAAATAGTTTTTTTACCAAATGCAACGGAAAGATGATGAACATCAAGAATGTTTTTCATTAGGACTGTTTTTTAAATTTATTTTTTATAAAAATCAACCTTTTAAACTCCTTAGAATTCTTTTAAATTCAACTGAAATTAAAACTAAAAAGAAACTGGGAACTAGAAAAAGTAAAGGTTTTATAAATGCCAGTTTCCATCCTTCTGAAATAAGCCCTCCTAAAGAGAGATAAGGGGGAATAATGCCAATTCCTAAATAAGAAAGAAAGCTCTCTAACAAGATAAAATGGGGTAGGTGCTGGATTACCGAAGTTTTTAAAAAATTTATAGTAAATTTAAAAAAATGAGTTTGAATGAGATCATAAAAGCTTGCTCCTAAAAGCTTGGAACTTAATATAAATTCTTTTTCCAAAATTTGTAAAATTTCTAATCTAACGATTCTCGCTATTGACATCCACGAAACTAATGAAATGGAAAGAATTAAACTAAATATAGATTTGATGATAAGATCCATATTTCTGAATAAGCTTTGCCAAAACAAGGCCAGAACACTTACAACTAAATAGCTTGGCAAGGCATCCAACAAATCGATACATCGAGGCAACCACACACTCACTCTAAATACTTTTAGAACGGATAGACTGCCAATTATAAACCCTAATAAATGGGCCAACATCATACTAAACAATGAAATCAAAACCGACAAATAGGTGCCCTGTATACATCTTAACAAATAGTCGCGCCCTAAAGAATCTGTACCTCCAAGATAAGACCAATTTGGAGCCAGTGAAATCACATTTACATTGACGACATTCATTCGGTTCCAAAATAAAATCGGGTAAGCTATAAAAACTAAGAATAAGAAAAATAAATTTAATTTCCTCATAAAGATTTCCTGTTCTCTACTTGAAGAAATAAAATGAAAATTTCAGATATTGAATTTACGACAAAATAAATGGTACCTAAAAAAATCACACAGCCTAAAATAAGGGGCAAGTCCCTATTACTCATGGCTTCCACAAAACTGAGTCCCACTCCAGGAATCGAATAAAATGACTCAACTAAAAAGTTTCCAGAAATGAGAGTTAGAAAAGTTGCCTGTGAAAAATTAATGACGGAAGGGACAATGTTTTTAAATGAATGCCTTGTGTAAATCTGAAACAGGGATAACCCCTTGGCCTTTGCCGTTAAATTATATTGGGCCTTTGTTTCAGAGGTCCATTTCTGTAAAATTAACTCTGTAAGCTGAAATAGAGGTTTCAATGAAATAATAAAGACAGCAAAAAGATAACTTTTGATATTTTCAGAGTCATACCTGGTTGGAACAAATTCGAATTTAAAGGCCATAATATATATTATCAAGGGAAGAAGAACTAATAAAGGGATCGAATTTAAGAAATTAATCGTATAACCAAGATACTTTCTTAGCCTTTTGCTTAGCAATGCCAGCATTGAAAACAACAAAGCGATTAATACAATAATCATAAAGGAAACAAGTAAAATTTTTATCGAGGACTGATACCTACTGAGAATAATTTCTTGGACTGTCATTTTAGGACTTTGATAAGAACTACCAAAATTGAATTGATATACCTTGAATAAATATTTTTTGAGTTCAAAAAAAAAATTTTCGCTTATCTGGCTTTTTTCAACAACAATAAATTCATCTTCGATATAACTGCCTGGAAGAAATTTTAAAAATAGAAAGGTAATCACTATTAAAAAATGGATAGAAATTAAAAATTTTAGTATTCCTTTAAAAATACTTTTAACGATTCTTAAACTCAGTTCCAGCATTATATCTCTTCCCAGGTTTCTTTTGTTGGTGCTTTTTCTTTTAGAGTAAATGGCAACTTACCAGATAAAAAAGGTACGTGATCAGGCTTTGTCGAACCGTTTGGAACGTACAACTGAGAATAAATATACGAATTCGTAATTACTTTTTTAACGTAGTTTCGTGTCTCTAGAAATGGAATGTGTTCTATAAATTCATCAGTCTCTAAATGACCAAATAATTGCAGCCAATTTTTTACCCGGTGCGGACCTGCATTATAGCTGGCGGCTACCAAAGGTAGGGCTTGATTGAATTTTTTATTTAATCGTTGCAAATACTTAGTACCGATTTTTATTGCCTGCTCTGGCTCTAATAAGTATTTCGGACTGAACTGTTTATCCCCTAAAATTTCAGCAATTCGATTTCCTGTGTAGGGCATTACTTGCATCAAGCCAAGAGCCCCTACTGGAGATATCGCCTCCATACGATATTGGCTTTCGGCTTTCATGATACTCCAAACTAATTCACGATTGACATCAAATTCCTTTGCATATCTATCTACGATTTGCGGGTAGGCCCTAGGAAAGGCATATTCCCATAACTGCTTTCCTTGATTCATTCCTAATTGTACTTTCACCTTGTTAAAATAAATTTGGCTGATATGACTGGATCGGTAATATTGACCAACTAAAGAGTATTCATTCATTAATGCCTTCAAGTAATCCTTATTTTTTGTTCGTTTCTCGATGTCATATAAATCCCATTTTGCCCATTGCTCTAAACCAACAATAATCAAAGCCCTGGCCTTTTCAAATCTTTCGATAAGCTCTGGTGTCTTAAATGGAATTTCTTCATTCTCTGTCAAAATTTCAACAGTTGGAGTGGGCTCGAAAGGATCAATTTCTTCTTCGACCTGTTGATTTTCCACTAGGGAATCTTCATCTAGAATAACCTCTTCGTTAGAGGGTGATAAAAACTCCTCGATTTGAAAGCGAGAAATTTTATGAGGTATCTTAAAGGTCGCTGCCTGGGAAGCCAGTTTTATTTCTTGATTCACTTTTTCTAAACGCTTTTGCGCGGCAATAGAATAGTAACCCTTTTCCTTGTCTTGTGATAATTTTTCAAAATAAACTTTAGACTTATCTAATTTATTTTGACGGTACAAGGACATTCCAATCCAATAATTAAGTCTTTCTTGGCTTAAAGATCGGTATTTTTTTTTGTTCTTAACCGAGGAAAGTTTTTTAAAATCCGCATAAGAGCCAGAATAATCTCCTCTTAAATATCTCATCCAAGCCAAGTACCATTGGGTTTCTTTATTCAGTTTTTCATTCTTACTTACCTTTAAAAATTCCCGAAATTTTCTTGTTGCCCAATCATAATCTTGCGCCTGATAACTCATAAAAGCAGCTTGAAATAGCGCCTGTATTCCTTTCTCTGAAGTTTTATGAAGCTGATACGCTTTGTAATAGGCCGAAATCGCCGTTGGAAGATCTCCTGCACGTGCCGCGATCGGTGCAAATTGAGTTAAAAAATCATGATTGTTCTCATTTTCTTTTAGATATTTTTTAAGAACCCCATAGGCTTCCTCTAAATTTCCTTCTTGGGCAAAATAAGAAGCTAAGATTTTATCAGCTTCGAAGTCATATTTTCCTTTAAAATCTATTCTGAATTTATTAATTTCTTCAAAAGCTTTTTTTTCTAATCCGGCCCAAAGAGAATTTTTCACCCTTTTTTTAAAATCGTCGACTTCCCAAGAACAGTTGCTTGGTTTTTCATTTATCTGATTTAAGTTAAGATTATATCCCCAATTCGAAACTTTATCAAACTGAGGGTATTGAACATATAATTTCATGATATGCTTGCACTTTATAGGGTTTTTTTTTAACTGATCAGCAACACTTGCCAATTGATAAAGAATTTCAGGGTGCTGTTCAGTTCCTCGAGTGGCTTTTTCTAATTTCGTTAAAAGTTCAAATGATTCATTATATTTTTTCTCGTTAAGAGCAATTTGGCTCAGATAAAACATGGATTCATTTTTTAATTTTAAATTTGTTTTTTGTTTTAATACTAATTCAAATGACTCTTTAGCTTTAGCAAATAAATTTTGATGGTAATTAATTAGGCCAATAAAATAAAGGGTGTACTCGTTAAATACATTTTTATCTTTTTTTAAGTCAACGAAGATTTCTTCTGCTGTTGTGTACTTTTTTAATTGAAAGTAACAATAGGCTTTTTGAAACAAAAGGAGTTCTCGATCTGTAGAGTTTTTTTCTAACTCTTTATTTAATTCCAAAATAACAGTTTCCCATTGATTATTTTGAATAAGAATTCTTGTCTTCGCAAACACATCTGATTGTGAGCTGACCTGTTTGGTCGTTATAAAAATGAGCGCCACTATAAGCCAAGCAAATAATTTCATTAATTTTTCCTATCAATGATTGTCATACATCTATGGTATATGATACCCAATAGAGATGGCAAAAACGAAGTCTAAAACGATTTATACCTGTCAAAACTGTGGAGCCCAACGACCAAGGTGGGAGGGTAAGTGCAGCGAATGTAATGCTTGGAATAGTTATGTTGAGGAAATCTTTACTGAAATTAATCCCACCCAGACCAGGGGCTGGTCTGTTGATACGCAAAAACCAGTTCGGCTCAACGAAAGTCCAAAAGAAGATATTTTAAAAAGATTTGATACGGGAATTGAAGAATTCAATCGCGTTGTCGGTGGTGGCATACCCGAAGGTGGTTTTTTACTTTTGGGTGGCAGCCCAGGAATCGGAAAAAGTACTTTATTGCTCCAAATTGCTGGTGGACTGGCAATTAAGAATCTAAGTGTATTGTATATCTCGGCCGAAGAAAGTACAAATCAAACAATGTCCAGAGCCCACCGCTTGGGAATTAAATCCGCGAATGTAGAAATTGGCTCCGAAAGTGAACTAAATAAAATTATCCAGCTTGCTAAAGAATCTAAGCCAGATGTTTTGGTTATTGATTCGATTCAAACTGTTTTTCTTTCCCAACTGGAATCGGCACCAGGAAGTGTCTCCCAAGTTAGGGAGTGTGCAGCTAATTTAATGTCTTTAGCAAAGCAGTTTGGAATTGCCGTTATTCTCGTGGGTCATATTACCAAAGATGGAAGCATTGCTGGGCCGAAAGTATTAGAACATATGGTCGATTGTGTTCTTTCCTTTGAGGGCGACAACCAATCCCATTTCAGATTGTTAAAAACAATTAAAAATCGCTTCGGAGGATGTTTAGAATTAGGGATTTTTCAGATGAGCCATCGAGGCCTCGAGGAAGTGAGCAATCCTTCCGAGTTATTTTTACAGGAGCGAGGACAAAAGCCAATTGGATCAGTTGTCTTTAGTTCATTAGAAGGGCAACGAACTTTGCTCTGCGAGATCCAAGCACTTTCTTTGAACTCTCATTTACCTCTCCCTCGTCGTACAAGTGTTGGAATAGAGTTAAATCGATTGCATATGCTCACTGCTGTTCTTGAAAAACACGCACATATTCATGTTAATCAAAGTGATATTTATATTAATGTTGTTGGCGGCTTAAAAATATCTGAACCAGCTGCCGATTTGGCAATTGCTGCTGCCATTATTTCAAGTGAAAAAGATAAACCAATTGATATGAAATCCTGTTTTTTTGGAGAGGTGGGTCTCACTGGAGAAATCAGAGGTGTCATGCTTCCTGAAATTCGTGTCAAAGAAGCCATCAAGCTGGGCTTTAAAAATTTCTATTTACCCGGAGGACAAAAAAATCAAATTGAAATTCCAAAAAATAAAGACCTAAATTTTTATTTCTTGAACCATATCAAGGAAATAAATAACTTAATTTAATCCTCCTTACTTAAGGCCCTTAGAAAGGTCTAACAACGCTCATAAAACGGTGAAGTCATCCTTTTTTGATAAACTTTAAGTAAATTTCTCTTTGCACATCCATATAAAGATTTAACATTTTACCCTCAAAAAATGGATCTGAATTAATAAACTGAACGCCTAAGGCTTGGGGTAAATCTGTTAATTTAAAAATTTCTTTAGTGTGTCTTACTTCGACTTCAGCCTCAAAAGAACTTCTATTTCCAAGTGTGATTAGCATTTTGAATCTTTCCTGTGTTCTGATAAGCGGAAGCATCGAGCTTAACGAAATTTTGCAGCCTCCGCTGCTAAAATCAATCACCTTAAATTCTAATTGCATTTTTTTCCCATAAAAATCAAGAACTTTGGCTTTGGCAACATAAGAATCAGGAATTTCCATCCTTGCAGATTTCCGACGTTGCAGATAAAAAAGCTCTCCCTGAATATCAATATAGATTTGTTTCTGTACTGTTCTAACCACTCCCGAAAAAAAATACCGATCTTCTAAATAGGTAAGGTTGATGACCGCGACTTCTGGAATTTGAAGATCTAGGTCATCCCCTTTTTGGCATTCACACTCTAGGGTTCTATCGTCCAAATTTCTTTTGACAATAATTCTCTTTACATCTTGTTTTTCAACTTTTAATAAAAGAAGCGTGTTCTCAGTAGCAATCTGCCTGAAAATCCTTTTTTTATCAGAAAGGTGTACTTTTTTAAAAATATCTCTATCCATGATGTAATTCACTTTGTAATTCGGAGTATAATGTTTTTAGATAACTCTCTTGGTAATGGCTCATTTTAACGAATCTAATACCAAAGGTTTGTTTAAATTTTCCTTTCTCTGTTCTAAAGTAATGCATCAATTCCGCTTGAACTTCCACGCCATTTTTGGTTCCAATTCTTAAAGTCCCAATAAGCTCATCACCTTTTTTAAAAAGTGGAGTGTCTGTGTTCAGGGCCACTTTACAGCCAGATTCAGAGAAATCTAAAAGAACAGCCTTTAAAAAAGTTAAATTAAAATTTTGTTTTTTTATCATTAAAAAAGCCAAATATGAAGATGGAATTTTTATTCGTCTATTTCTTCGCCTCTTTAAATGGTAGAACTCAGAATCTCTTTTAAATAAAAGATAATTTCCTTCTATAAGTAAATAAGATTTAAAAAAATATCTTTCTTCCCCGTAGGGCAAAACAGCCATGGCCTCTTCCTTCGTCTTCAACGTAATCAGTTCTTTAGGTCTTTTGCAGGTAATATAATACTTTCGACCCAAGCTTTCTATACGGGTACGTATCACTTTGGAATGAGCATACTTAAATACAACCATCGTTCTATTCAAAAGAGCGTAATGTAAAATCTTTTCTTTTAACTCTTCGGTTACTTGTTTAAACATTTCCATTATTTTTGTTTCTGTATAGTTAATTGAATGGCTTGCTGCCACGATCGGTACCTAGCTGACAACTCTTTTTTATTTCTTTGCGGTTTAAACTCCCTATCTTCTTGCCATAATTTTTCTAACTCATTCTTAGATAACCAAAATCCAGATCCAAGCCCTGCAATGAATGCAACACCCACGGCAGTTGTTTCTGCAATTCTCGATCTTTTAACTGGGACATTTAAATAATCAGATTGAAGCTGCATCAATAAATTATTTTTACTAGCCCCGCCATCGACCTTTAAGAATCTAAGCTTGGACCTTGTTTCCAGTTGCATGACTTTAAAAATATCCACATTTTGCAAAGCCAAGGATTCCAAAGTAGCATACAACAGATGGGCCTTTGTTGTTTTACGAGTAAGACCATGAATTAAGCCGGTGGCCTTTTCCTTCCAGTATGGAGCACCCATACCCGTTAAAGCGGGAACAAATTCAACACCTTCTGCAGAACCTACCGAACCAGCAATTTCTTCAATATCTTTAGACTGGGTTAACAAATTCAAATTATCTCGCAACCACTGAATCACTGAACCACAATTGAAAGCTCCTCCTTCAAGAGCATAGCTAGGTTTCTCGCCCTTTAGTTCCCAAGCTAAGGTCGTTAAAAGTCCTTTTTTGGATGTGGCTATGGAATGTCCTGTGTTAAACAAAATAAAACTTCCTGTGCCAAAAGTGCACTTTGCAGATCCTTTTTGAAAACAAGTTTGGCCAAAAAGAGCTGCCTGTTGGTCCCCGGCCACCCCATGAATGGCGATGGGCGTTTGAATCAAACCAGATAACTCCGCACAATCCACTGTTCCGAAAAAATCATTGCATGGTTTTATTACCGGTAATATTTCCTTTGGTATTTTTAAAATTTTTAAACACTCAGGACTCCAATTTCTGGTTTTCAAGTCCATTAACATGGTTCTGGAAGCATTTGTCACATCTGTCGCATGAACTTTTCCTTTGGTCAGTTTCCAAATTAAGAAAGAATCGATCGTCCCAACAACAAGTTTTTTTTGCTTCAAAAGCACTTTAGCCTTTGGCACTTCATCGAGCAACCAACGAATTTTAGTGCCAGAAAAGTAGGGATCTAAAAGCAAGCCAGTAATTTTATTTAATTTTTTCTCAAATGGTTTTAATTGAGTACATAACTTTGCTGTTCTTCGACATTGCCAGACGATGGCATTATATATAGGAATCCCTGTCTCTTTGTTCCAAGCAACTATGGTTTCTCTTTGATTCGTTATTCCTATCGAGACGATATCCTTTGAGTTATATTTTTTTAGAATCTCTGTTAAGCAAAAAATAACAGAGCTCCAAATTTCTTCGGGGTTATGTTCCACCCATCCTGGTTTTGGAAATATTTGCGTGAACTCCTTTTGCTCTTGATCCACCAAAGAACCTGATTTATCAAATAAGCAAACACGAGAAGATGTTGTACCTTGATCAATAGAAAGAATATACTTAGACATACTATGATGATTAATGAATTACTTAAAAAAATCAATACAGAGTCGTTTTATTTTAAAACAATTCCCTCTCACCTTTTAGAGCTCCTAAAAATCTACTTTCGTCTAAATATAGAAGGAGCCGAAAACATTCCAAGGAAAGGTTCCGTACTAATTACTCCAAATCATTCTGGCTTTACTGGGATAGATGCCTTATTGTTAAATTATTCTATTGTTAAAGAAGCCAAACGCTACCCACGTATTTTAACCCATAAATTTTGGTTTGCAAGTCAGCTCACCGCCATTCCCTTCCAAAAAATGGGTTTCTTCGAAGCAAAATATGAAAATGGAAAAAACTTTTTATCAAAAAAAAATGCCGTTGTTCTTTTTCCAGAAGGAGAACAAGGTAATTTTAAACCCAGTCAAAAAATGTATCAATTACAAGAGTTCAAAAGAGGCTTTGTCAGAATGGCCATAGAAACAAACTCGCCGATTATTCCCGTATTGATCATTGGTGCAGAAGAATCACATATCACTCTTTCTCAATTTAATGCGAGTAAAATCTTTAAAGGCCTGACCTTGCCCCTGCCTCTAAATCTTGTTCCTTTTCCAGCTAAATGGAAAATTAAATTCCTTGAACCCATTTATTTGCCTTATGATAACTCAGCACTCAATGACAATGATCTCATTCATGAAATCGCCAGTGACATTCAAGAACTCATGCAAAAAAAACTCAATGAGGAACTAAAAAAAAGAACATCTATTTACTTTTAAGACTTTTCAATCACGCTCTATTGGCAATTGGGCTTAAAGCAAGAATCCGCCTGATCTTCAGCAATTGATTTAATAACTGCGGTCCAACCCTTTATAATAGCACCAGGTTCATCTTCATTTCGACTTCCCAATTTATTGACGATAATAGCTGCAATCACCGCAGAAATTGAAAGCAGTAATACATACTCTATTACTAACTGGCCTTTTTGGTTAAAGCCCAATTTGTGAAGGTAGCTGTTTTTTTTCATTTATTTCTTTCCATTTAAAAATGGCAATTTGAAACAAGTCTACTAGTTTTTCTATTTCAGATTCATCCATTGGTTTTTCAATGCCCAATACAATATCCTGATTCCAAATTTCCAACCCCACTGTCTTATCGGAAGAAAATCCATATTCATATTGTTCCCTATCTGGATAAATCATGACCATCATATTTGAATGAGTTTTTTTTGAGGCGGACTTAATTAACTGAAGATCTTCTTTAAACCGTTGCTGAATTTCAAAATAAACTTTCAAAGCAAAGGCTTCATGAAACTGAGCAAAATATATTCTTATAGGGCCGTCAAATATAGCTGAATTAAAAGCCAAGGTGAAATATTTAGACTGCATGATATTAGCATAGGAATTTCTCATTAATTACCCCTCCTTGGGTCCAACTAAAAGCAGCAACTCGTATGCTGCTTTTCCTAAGCTTAGGTAGATTCCAAATTAAGAATCAATTCATTTCTTACAGATCTCTCCAGATTGCCGCGCTGTTTAATTTCTCAATTTCAGAATTAAAGTTTAATGGCCTTAGATAGCTTGCCAGAAGCTGATCTCCACAATAGGAGCGCACATATCAAGATGAAACAAAATCGTCTCATGTCTCATAAGGATCCGCTGTCTCGACATAATAATTTAACTTTTTTTGTGGTTTTGCCGATCTTCTTTCTAACGAGGATTTCATTTTTTCTATTAGTATCTTTTTTCCTTTTTTTATCATCAGGATGTGGGTGGTATTCGGTAAATATTCGAGACCTTCAATCAGCAACTGACTCTTCCAAAACTGGATTAAACTTATCTTCTAAAAAATTTATTGGCCTAAACTTAAGAAATAAAGCTCCCTTTCAAGGAGCATCAACAATGGAGATTTAGAAACCACTTCTCTTTCTGTTGTGTTAAACATGACCTATTCCAGTAATTTTAAAGAGATGTACCTTACTAACGATCCAAATTGTTCTTCCGGAGGCGTATGGGAAAGCGTAGCTCTAACAAAACCTTGGAATTTAAGTTCTGATTCTTCTTTTAAAAAATCAGTTTTTGTTAAATTTAAAGATTTAGATAATAAGGTTACATCTTGCAGTTCTACTTCGATCAATTATGTAAACTCCCAACCGATGGCCCAACTATATAACTTGCCTCAAAATGGAAATAGCGATGAATACTTAGCGGTGGAAGTTGGTGGTGAGTACTTGGCCGCTTATAAATATAAATTAGGAACAACCGCAAGCATCGACTGTTCCCTGCCTTCGGGATATTCTGCTGCTGGGATTAGCCCAAAGAATTGGATTTGGGATTCATTAAATTCCTTTGGTAATGAATCTATCACCCTATGCGTGATAGGAATAAGTTCTAATGGGGTTCAGCAAGCCTATTCCGCAGCCACGAGCCACTCTTGGACCAGGTCGGCCAAATCTTATATCGAGGTTTTAGGTTCAGCGAAGTCCGTCATCGAAGGGAATCAAAATGTCCAATTCACATTGTATTCGAAAGTAGCTCCCTTATCACCCATAACAATTAACTATGATCTTTTTTTTTGGTGATCTAGTTGATGAATTGGGGTTGACCGCAGGTCAGGTGACTCTACCTGCTGGTCAGAACTCAGTAAATGTCACGGTGCCACTCGTATCAAATCCAAGCGAAGGCGCTGATAAGTTAATATCTTTAGGAATATCAAGCGTGACAGGTCCTCATGGTATTGGAAATAGCAGTATAGGAAACATTCTTGTGAGAGATGCTCAACGAGCTGCTACGGCCTCCGTTTTAGATTTTGGCTATTATGGAGAATGCCAAATATTGACAAACGGAGATTTAGTTTGCACGGGAAGTGTCGGTGGCGGAGGCGGTGCCTCTAAGTACGCAGAAGGCTATAAAAAACTTAACGTAGGAACTACTTTTAAGGAAATCATTACCGATCAAAGTTTTGATTGCGCCTTAAGTACGAGTAACGAGCTCTACTGTTGGGGTTGGGGTTTTGATGGAAATCTGGGGCAAGGAACAAATGTCGATATTGCCTCACCAACAAAAATAAACGGATTTACTTGGAAAAAAGTTGAGGCGCAACAAGACTGGAATGTCGTTTGCGGAATTGATATCAATGATAATCTTTATTGTTGGGGGGATCAATCCTATACTGATGGCGCCGTTGGCATTGGTACAACTACAGATGTAAGGTCACCAGCACTTGTTGATAGCCCGAACAAGTATGCGGAAATAAACATCACCGGTGGATCATATAATAGTAAAGTATGTGGAATCACAACTACAGGTATATTGAAATGCTGGGGTCATGGGCCCTTAGGAAATGGAACTACATCCAATAGCAACATCCCTGTGACAACGGATGCTGGTACCTTATATTCTAAGATTTTTTTAAAGGGTATATCTTGTGGAATCACCGTCGCAGGGGCCGTCAAGTGCTGGAATTCAAATCATCTGTCTCCGGTAGTACTTGATGATTCTCGTGTTTATACAAAGGTAGCAGCAGGTTCAAGTCTATGCGCCTTAACCAATCTTGGTCAGATTTACTGCTTTGGAACAAGTCCCGATTTTCAATCACCGATACTGGTTGACAGCCAGAACACCTACACTGACCTTTTTGCCTTAGATTATAACCGAGGAATGTGTGCCTTACGTTCCGATCAAAAGGTCGCTTGTTGGGGAACGCCAACTGCAGGAGATAATCAAAAATCGTACTTTTCTATGACTCCTGTTTTGTGGGATGAGGAAAGCTATGCTCGATTGAAGGTTACACGAAAAGGTATTTGTGGAATTACCATATATGGGTATTTAAAATGTATCTCTTTCCCTGATTATATTCGCTATGCTAACACCGAAGCCCCTTTAGCTAATACCGATACCCTTTTATCTTATCCAAGCACCATTAACTACAAATCAGTGAGAAATTTATGTGCTACAGATATTTCTGATAAACTTCGTTGTTGGAAAGCCACGCAAAATTCCAGTGATAATACTAATTACTATAGATCTAATCCTTTGAGCTATTTCCCAGGCGAGACATTTCAACAAATTTCTATAAAATGCGGAATAACTGGATTGGGAGTCTTGAAATGCTGGGGAGATGGCCCTTTGGGAGATGGTTCAAAAAATAAATCAGATTCACCTATTGTAATTGATCCCGGTGTCTCTTACTCGAAAATAAACGTTACCAACTTTAATCAGCGTGCTGGATTGACAACCACAGGCGATATAAAAACTTGGGGCCCGGGTGTAAACTCAGATTATTATAATCTTGGAACTGGCGATAAGTTGGAAAGGCTAACTCCAACAACTATTTTATCCAACATCACTAATTTTTCTTATAATGATAGCTTGGGTTGTGCGATAAATACCTCCGGACTGCTTAAGTGTTGGGGAAATGCCTATACTGTAAAAATGGGAGATGGGATTACTGAATACTCTTTGTCTCCTGTGAGTATATCCCCTGGAATATCATTCAGTGACGTTTCGGTTTCGAGTCAGAGGGTCTGCGCGATTCGTGCTTCAGATCATAGAGTCATGTGTTGGGGTGCTGGTCCCGTAGGAGATGGAACCTCTTCCACAAGATCAGTTTTTACTCTGACCACCGATACAAGTCCCTATGATCGTCTTGAAGTCGGAACTCTTGCCTGTGGGAAAGTAGAAACGGTAAGCCCTACAAAACAAATAAAATGTTGGGGAGAAAGTTCTAAATTATCACCAACTCTTGTATATACCGGATCTTTTAGAGATATGACTTGGGCTTCAGGTACTCTCATCATTATTGATGATAACGGAAAACTTTTCTATCTGAAGAAATCCTTCAATGTGCCTGGAGTTCCAGATGCTTCTAAATTTTTTCAGTTTGTATTGGGATTGGTTGACAGAACCCTTTCGATTCTTCCTTAATCGACTCTTTACGAAACTCAGGAACCACACCCACAAAGGGTTTTGTGTGAATTTCTGAAGAATAAAAAGTGGATAAATTTTATGGAGGAAGCGAATTGGATATCGCAAATATTTGGAATACTGAGAAGCAGATAAAAATAGCTGCAGGCTTAACTCTTGATGAAGCTAATGAACTTGTTAATGATTTTGAAATTGAACTGAATGCACTGCGATTCAATCCAAATTCCAACTCAAATAATAATGATGGATGTCCTAGAAAACTATTACGTTACAACAAGTCCTAGATCAGGATCAGACATCATGTTCATGGGAGGACTTTCCTCAAGACCAAAATGAGTCATCATCATCGCACGCACCACCACGTCTTCGCGATCACTGTCTTTGATTAATTGCATAATTTCATGATGGGACTGTCTAATCAAATCCGTAATTTTAATTGCCGTTTTTCTTGAAACACTAAAAACCCGAAAGCTAGCAGCATTGCGAATTTCTGTTTTGGCATTATTGTTTTTTAATTTATTGTTTAGAAAACACAAGCTTCGATAAGCCCAATAATTAAATAACGGCACGGTCTGACGAAAATCCGAAACTGGAAACTCCATCCAGCGGGTATTTATGCAATATTTCTTTCCGTCATACTCTATGGATTTGTCTTCTAACAGTGTGTATAGCGCCGACTCTACTTGCTTTTGAGTCATTTGTAATCGCCGAGTAATTAAACCAACGTCGTGCGTTTTTAATTTCCTATATTCCGTTGTATCAAGAAAATACAAGACGGCCGAATTGCCAGGGGCAACGAACTGACTATGAGCAATCGATTTAATCCAAGCCATTTCTTTTTTTATTTCTGGCAACGAATCTGAAACATGCAATGTATCCAAAAATTCCACAAAATGCTGCGGACGATAGGCTAATAATTTAAAAATAATGGATGCTGGAGCGGGAGTTTCTTTCTTCAGCATTCGTCGAACACGAAGCACTGGGATTTCTAAAACTTTTGAAAAATTCGAAAGATCACGGAAAAAATAAAATTCAAAAAAATGTAGTAATACCGTTGAGGAATCCGCCTGTTCTGATTCATCTAAGATTTTATATGTATCGGCAAACGTTTTAGAAATATTAATTTTTTTCAGCTGAAATACTTTTATTAAATCAGACCACATAACTATTTTGGCACCGGATTCCCATTTTCCATAAATGTTGAATTTATACTTAAGCCGTTGGCTCATTTGCATTTGGCTTTGTTTTCCTCGCAACGTTCGAAGTATTAAATTCTCAAGGTGGCGAATTTCTTTCTTGGTCTGAAACGTTTTAATATCAAAACTCTTGGGAACATAGTCACCTGAAAATGTTGAATCACCTTTTTCGATCACAAATATCCTTTTCAAATTTTTCTTAAGCCAAATATGAAACTTATTTATCACAAATGGCTTGTCTAATTACGAAGTCCACCGAATTTAAGCTAGTCACCATCTCCTCGTCCATCTAAAATTCAATCAATTACCAAATTTAAAATTGGAAAGCCCGAGGTAACAGAAATGCTTGAGCCAATCGACACCGAAAAAAAACTAAAGAAAATCAGAAAAGCCTATGACTCTCCGCCTTGGTGGTATGATATTCGTGGTTTTTTCATATTAAAACTCTCCTACAATGATTCTCTCATTCAACAAATTCGATTCTTTGGCCAGAATACTGGCGGAAGCCATCTGGAAGCGGCCATTGGTACCGGCACACTGGCTAAAATGATTTATCTCTATAATGTGTATATCCAAAGAAAACCAAAATGGCATGGATATGGCTTTGATTACTCGGATGAAATGCTTGAAGGCTCTCGGCAAAAATTTAAAGACACCGGGTTTGAAATGGTTCTTGCTGATGTCGGCAAGTTACCGTTTGAAAATGGCCAGTTTAGTACCATCAACGTCGCAAATGCATTGCATTGTTTTCCCGAACTGGATCAAGCAATCAAAGAACTGTATCGAGTGTTAAGCCGTGATGGTTCGCTCTACGTAAACGTAATTTTGTATCCCAACGAAAAAACTTTTTTCGGCCACATTGCTAAAAGAATTAGTGATTGGGGAATGAAAAAAGGAATTCTGTACCGCCCATACTACCAAGATGAAATTATTGATGCCTTTAAAAATCAGAATTTTACAATTGTTAGCGCCCAACGGTCTGGTAATAGCCTAAATCTAATTTTAGATAAGCAACGAAACAGTCTGCACTGATTGGGGATTCTTTTCTCCCGTATTTGGTTCATAATCCCATTATTTTTATTAATATTTTCTAATACGCTTTCAACTGACCTGCGTATTGTCACTAGAAGACCGCGCTGTTTAATTTTTCAATTTTAGAATCATAAAATCTTTCTGTGATGGGATTGTCCGTGCTTGAATAAAATAGATCTTGATATTCACCAGAAAGAATTGAAAAAAAGGCTTTTTTTCCTATCTCGACTGAACCATACTCCCTTTCCAATTGAAGTGCATAACTACTTCCCATGGTGTAGGCGCAAATAACTTGAGCCAAGGTCATTTTCATTTCTAAACGGGCCAGTAGCCCCACCATCATCACATCCTGGGAAGGACAGCTTCCAGGATTAAAATCAGTTGCCAGGGCCACTCTGGCCCCCTCATCAATCAATTTTTTTGCTGGAGGGTAAGAACACTTCATATAAAGATCTGCAAGAGGCAATAACACACAAGTCACTTCTGAATCAGCTACTTTTTCTATCTGCTTGTCTGAAATTTGGATCACATGATCCGCAGAAAGTGATTGAAGCTCACAAGCCAGCTCTGTCCCTCCACTCAAGGAAAGCTGATCGGCATGAATTAAGGTTTTAAAACCCAACTGACTGGAATAAACTAAGTAGTCTCGAGCCGCCTCCACTGAAAAAAAACCTTTCTCGATAAAAATGTCCACTCTCTCTGCTAATTTTTTTTTCTTTACAAGGGGAAGGACTTGATACTTTAAAAACTCGAGATATTCTTTTTCACCGTGAAATTTTTTCGGAATCCCATGGGCTCCTAAAAATGTTGGAACAACTTGAGCTCCCTTAATTTTTTTTAGAACGGCAAGGGATTTTATCTCATTTTTTAAATCCAATCCATAGCCGCTTTTTATTTCAATAACAGACACACCTTGCTGAATAAACTTGTTCACTCTCTCTTGGGTTAATTTCAGAAGTTCGTTCGCACTGATTTTATCTAACTCCCTTTGTGTCGATAAGATGCCCCCACCTTTTTGGGCAATTTCTTGATAACTCACCCCTTGATTTCTTAATTCGAACTCATCTCTTCTTGTTCCTGCAAACACGCTGTGAGTATGACACTCCACAAAGCTAGGCATCACCGTTTTGCCTTTTAGATTGATCTCCTTTTTAATTTGCGGTTTAAATACTTTGGGAATTCTTTTTAAGTCACCTAACCAAATAATTTTATTTTTAGAAACAAGTATAGATTGTTTTCCCACAATGCCTAGATCTTCGTCTTGAATGCCTCGAGCTCTTTTTTGAGCCGCTCCTGCCAAGGTTAAAACCTTATCAATGTCCCTTAGTAATATCATAACAAGTATTATGATTCACTTTCTGGGCTTACGGCAATAAAAACTTAAAAAATTTAACTTCCACTCATGAATTTCTTTTTTAGAACGATGAGTTCAATGAGGTATTCATGAAAAAATTTATTTGCAGTTTATTGACTTTATCCCTAACTCAGATTGTTTTCGCCTATGAGGTGGATGATAGCTCAAATCCGCTTTGCAACAATGAAGCAAAGCTAACCTATTTTTGGAATAAGGAAGAAAGATATTGTCAAAGTGAAATCAAAATAAAAGAAACTCACATTTCTATAACAGCTGAAAATGGAGTTTTTGTTATAAAAACTGATCAAGGAGAAACGGTGAATGCATTCTATGATAAAACATTGAAATCCTTACCTGAAAAATATGGTTTTGCTTCTAAGAATTGTGGCAATAATCGTAGATTGTGCTTTGTCGAAAAAGCATCAACTAATACAACCGAAGATAAATTAAAAGTACGCATGGGGCAAACTCTTGAAGCTTTTCCTACAAATGATAAAATAGACTCTGATTTAGCTTACATATTTAAATTTGAAGCAATAAATTGCCAAAAAAAAACAGGAGAAACGGAAACAAGGTTAATAATTCGAGAACCAAAAACCAATAAGATCTTTGCCGCCCTGACATCAGATACATCATTTAGGGTTGAAGAAACCTGGGCTCGCAATAATGAAGACGCGTGTAAAAAGCTAAATACCGAAAAACGAAATCAAAATAGTATACAAAGAACTTCACCCCCAGGAGGGCAAAAATCGCCAAAAAATAATTCTCCAACTAATACGTGATTTAGAAATGTAAAAAATAAAACTTAAATCTAGTTAAAAATATCCTCATTTCGTGGAATCTTCCAAATTCAGTAATTTCTGATAATAACTCACTTGAGTACTTGCCTTCGATTTCGTGAGCTTGCTGTATCCTGATTGGGAATTTTTCACTGTTTCCCAAAGCTCCAATGCCCATTTCCCAACAAAATCACCGCCTCTTTGCACCGCATGATTTTTTAGGAAAAACTCCAAAGATGTTAATAATTCCTTCTTGGTGTCTACAGCCTTAGTATTTTCGGCTACCTTTAATACCGTGTTAAAAACATCCTCAACAACCGGTTTAAAAACATCGACTTGTTTTGATTTTAAAATAGAGTACATGTCATATTTTAAACCTTTTAAATCAACAATGGCCTGTTGATACAATTTATTATTAGGTTCATAGGTCAACGAGCCAAGAATATTTGTATGGTTTGCAGAAGTTGCAGAAAATGTTAAGTAAGGAGTAAAATCGGCTTGTGGTTCCAGATGGTTGACCATCATATCATAGAGTTCTCTCGATCTAGGTGAGAGAACTGCGAGATTGACACCAAATTTAGAAGCTCCCTTATAAATTTTTGAAGTCATGCCCCAGGATTTTATAGGCCCATATCCTTTTGTTGTGGTATCTTCGAACTGCGCTGCATAGCCTGACGCATAGTTAGCATGAATTTCACTTACTGGAATTTTTAGAACATAAATTTTTCCATCATCCTGTTTAGTAAATTTGTCATTATTTTTTTTGACCTTATTCACGAATTCAATTACTTGATCTAAGGGTATTGAAAAATCTTTAGAAAAAGCACCTATCCAGCTGAGTGTATAGTAATCAACGTCTAATTTCTTCTTTGCTTCCCTTTGGGCTAAACTTGCTAGCCATTCTTTAGCTGCTTCAGTTGAATCTGTCTTTTGTTTGATATATTCCTTAAATAAGTCGATCAACCCCTTTTCGACTTCAAGTCTAGAAATCTGTTCGAAGGTTTTCAGCGATAACAAGTAAGTTGGGTCCGCCGTGGTTGACACTCCAAGCTTGCTTCCACGATTGATCGCATGAAGGGCATGATTCATAAACAAAGACTCAAACTCTTCCATACTTTGAACATCTTGAGATCTTTTTGTAAATATGAGAACTCCCTCAGTGAAAATAGCTTCTGCTATCTTATTTCCACGAGCTAGTTCTGCAATTTTCTGCTTTACTTGCAAACTTAATGTCACGGGTTCAGAAGAATTATTTTTAGCTGGCGGGTTTTTGATTAAGGTGTAGATTTCTCTTATCTGCGGTGCTAACAAACCATTTAAGGTTAATAGTCTAACTAAAAAGTGTCGTCGTTCTTCGACCTGAGATATAAAACCAAAAAAAGTCCCCTTAAGACCAGATTGAAGTCTATAAACAAAAACATGCTCATCCCCTAATTTAGAGATTGCCATGTCAAAGGTTTCATATCGTAACTTAGAAAAATGAGCAAAATAATCTTCAAGTTGAACGAATTGGGCGTTTTCACGAAGAGTTTTTAACTCCGAACGACTCAAATCTGATAGCCGTGTTAAAAAAGGTTTAAGAATCACTCTCGCGGCGGTATGTAATTTTCTTCTGGACATTGAAATTTCATTTAGGATTAACGACTTTTTAAGCTCTGGTATTTGACGACTCTCCCGAACTTGTCTCGCGAGTTGATTATATTCTAGATCTCGCTGTTCATACTGACCAATAAGATCTCCAATCTTATTTCCACGATTACCTTTAAAGTAGTTTTGCTCAAAACTAGTTCTTCCAGCTTTTCTGTTTTCAATAGGATCTCCGCGAGAAGGAATAAGAACGGCATAAGGATTTTCAAATGGATTTTCTTGTATCTTAACGGCTCGATCTAATGATTTTAGTTGCCAAGGATAAAGAAACAAGGAACCAGTCTTGTTAGCTTGTAAAACTTGGTGGTCATAAATTATTTCAAAGTCAGCGGAATGCTTATTCCCATTTAACAAGTCTTCGACA
The DNA here is from genome assembly GCA_017302835.1 of Deltaproteobacteria bacterium. NCBI lineage: Bacteria > Pseudomonadati > Myxococcota > Myxococcia > Deltaproteobacteria bacterium. The sequence goes on from JAFLCC010000010.1 coordinate 80,927, forward strand.
GCTGAAAGATTTGTTCCTAATAGTTCCTGATGTTCAGGAGTTATTTTTCTTCTTACCCCTTTTTGACCAGAGTAATCCCCATTCAAACCAAGTAATTTATAGGCATAATCAGAAATGGGTAAAAGCTGCAATTTTCCATTCACGTTACGTACGGTATAAGGGACAATCCCCTCATATAAAAATCCATCATCTTTGAAAATAAAACTTCTGTTTTCTTTTCCTAATTGGATCATCCTGCCATCTAGAGGAGTCACTCGATCCTTGGTTCTCATATAGGAAATCGCACGGGGGTATTTTTCTGCATATTTTCCATAAATCTGTACTCTCAAACCGGCGGCTTTCCCTGTTAGAGAAATACCTTCTCTTTCAACATAGGCCTCCCTAGAATCCTTCTCCTGAAGTATTTCGTAGGTTTTAATTGTATAATTAATATAATCACTGATGCCGTTTCGGTATTGCTCAGCAACCTCCGCAACAGACATCTTTATATCTACTGAAAGATTAACGGCAGGGTCTAAACCTAACTGAATCAGGACTCGATTGATCACCATTTGAATTGTTAATTCATTTAAATTTGCTAAAGGCTCTAAGGAAATCAAACCCAAGTGAAGCTCTGAAACAAAATCAATTTTCTCTGAAAAACTTTTCAAGTTATTCTCTTTTAAACTCGTATTGGCAAATAAAAGTAATTTATCTAATTGTGTTTTTACTTTGTCGCCTGCAGGCAAAGACGCCAACAAGGCCCTAGAGTTTTCCGCTGAGTAAGTGGTCTCTTCTATATTTCCATTTATGGAATGGATATTTCTTTTTATATTTGCAAATTCAATCTCTGTTAATGAGTCCTTTGAATAATCCATAGTTTTAGATTTAGACCGAAACCCCTTACCAGAACTAAAATATTTTTTGATTTGCTCCAACATTTTATTCTTAAATAATTCAAATCTAGAGACTTCCCCGTTTTCAAAAACTAACCTTGGATTTAAATCTTGAATTAATGAAGTCTGGACATCACCTTTAAGCAGTTTATTCACATCCATTAATAAGTCTGAGCTTAAACTAAATTGGTCATTTGAAATGTCTCGTAAAGTTCTCCAAGCTTTTGAATAAATTTTTACTTCCTTTTCAGTTAATAACTCTACGGGGTGTCTTTCAGTCTTCAATACCTGATCGACTCGATCTGAGCCCAATACCAGTGCCCATAATCCCAAATTTTCGTACTGTGAAAACTGTTCTATCACTCTGGTTTTTCCACTGACTTCAGTGAATATCTGCTCTTTTTTTTCAGCTCTTTCTTGGGCAAGAATTGTTTTGCTGTCTAAATAATAAGACTTACAAGTCACTTCGGCAGCAGGTTTTCTCTGGTTCAATCCAGAAGTATTGGGCCTTAAAGCTGTACTTGATGGGCCAACGGCTGTTCCTGGAAAAGCATGAATTTGACTACTGATTAATGGTGTTAAAACATGAATCGAAACAAACAGAACGCGAGTGGATAATATTTTATAATTTTTCATTAAGACAGATTAAAGTAATAAAAAATCCATTTCAACTGTAGAAATTTAGACAGAATGACGATTAATGCTGTCATCGAACGGCCACCCCTAATTTCCAGGGATTTTAGGGCTGCGAAGTTAAAGGTTTTGTATTTACTAGTTCATAAACCAAAGCATGAGCCCAACCGTTCGAGCCATCGGGAATGTATTCGTCATAACAAAGCTGAGGAGCTACCGCGAATCCAGTAATCTCCATAAAGACAGAATCATCCACAGTAAAACCTTCAGGTGCGCACTCTTTAATATTGTACCTATTAATTAAATTTCGATTGCAAGGACATTCCGGGTTTGGTGCCGTACTGTTTAAGGTCGTTCCTCCTGTCCAAACTTCCTTGAATAGATAGGTTACAGGTTTAGCATGAACAAGGTTACAAAAAAGAATTACCATTGAAACCAGTATCGACTTCTTCATAATTTTCCACCTTTGCAGAAGGTTGTAAATTGTATCGTTAGGTAGGACCTACCACTAAAACGAGAATATAAATTGAAAATCTGAAAATTTCACCTGTAGATATTTGTACAGTCATATAAATATTATCAAAAGCGAAAAGTTCTCTCTTTAAAATCTTGGAATGTAACTTGCATTAATCAAAATACGTGATTCCAAAAAGCACGAATTCATTTAAGTACGTTTTCTTGATTTTAGTTATCTGTTGGATAACTTCACCAGTCTTTGCAATTAATGCGTGTATAATAAATTACGATGCCTCTTTGAAAAGTATTGTTTCTTCTTTGGTTGGTCTAACAAAAATGGAACGTGCTTTGGAATTTGATGCTAAATTCGTGAGGGAGCTAGGAATCTCTCCAGAAAGTCTGGTACGGCGTTATCAGATTGAAAATAAAAAATCATCTGAAATCACCAAAAGACTTCGTAATGGTGACTATTCGATTGCGATCATGGCCCCAAATGAATACTTAGAAAGTATACTATCACAAGGTATTAAGAATCTACATGAGACTAAATACGGCGGAGGCGTTGAAAATTTAGACATTAGAAAGGGAGTCGAATTATCTTTATCTGGAATGACTGAAGAACAGTATTTGGCCTTACCTGATAAGTGGAAGCCGAAGTATGCGATGCTTTGGCCCGCGTTAAATAGCTCATTAGTTAACATCACCTTTTCCACATGGGGAAAGATCGCCCTTATTCTAAAAGAGAAAAATTTTATTGATCGTTTAACTTGGACGCCCATGGATAGCTTCGATATAGTTAAAGAGTTACACTACAAAACACTTAAATCTGGAAAAGCCATTGACCCTGATAAACTGACTTGGTACCAGCAGTTTATCCCATTGAGTCGCATTGATCTTGCAACTTTGTTTGTGCACGAGTACGACAAAGCGATGCTTCGAAAAAAGTCAGAAAATAAATCTTTTATGCCCAAAAAAATTGAGATTGGATCACTGAATGTTTTCTTTAATCCTCCAGAGCGAGCCAACCATTTCCTTGAATTTCAAGTTTGGGATGAAATCAATCCTACGGACATTAAAGCAATTGTTTTTTTATCCGACCCTCCCTCTGAAGAGAATCTTAAGAGACTCAAAGAGCTATCTATTGTCGTCTACGATGGTAGAAGTGGTCAGCGCGTCCTTTGGGAAAAGTAGTTTATAGAAGTGGTTCTTTTACCTTCATCATTATTTTTTCCCAGAAACCCCTAGGTAATAATATGGTTTCTATTTTGGGTCTCCCATAATATTCTTTGCAGGTTTGAGGCAAATATCTTAAATTATATTTCTTTTCTCCCTGACTTATTATCTCGACTCCTCTAAAAATTCCATTTTTTAAAGTTCTATCATAAATCACTTTTGCGATTTCAATACTTTTAAAGAAGACACCGTTTTCTGAATTAAAACTTTTTGAACGATTATCAAAATTATAGGATCCCCAGTAGATACTTTCTTTATCTACTACAATTACTTTTCCATGAAACACGTAAAAAAACTCATTCAGATAAACCTCAAATCCACTATTTTCCAATTTTCTTAAATCGAACTTAAACTGCTTAGACACATCCCCCTCGTCTGACCCTCCAGCTTTATTCGTAAAAATCTTAATAATCACACCTCTGTTTTTTGCACTGATAAGGGCTTCATAAATGTCTTTAGGAAGTAAAACATAGGGGTTAGAAATAATAATTTCATGTTGAGCTGAAGAGATTAATTCTAGTATTTTTTTATGAATCTTATTGTTTTTCTTTATGAATGAGGATGTGTCATTTACATACTCTAGATCTTGAACGGAAACAAAATGATTAAGTTCTTTTGAGTTTTTAATTTGATTTAAAAAACCCTTTTGCTTTAAAATGGCTTCATCATATTTTCTTCTGACATCATCGGTTAAGTTAACTTTTTCTCCCGTGGACCAAAATTCCGTTTCATTCCATTTCCTTTCAAACTCCTGACGAGCCTCATATTCGGCTGGACCTTGAATCAAAATCTCTCTGTCTAAAAATGTCCACGCTTCCCACCTTTCCTTTTTGTCAGACATTTCCTTTTTTCCAAGAAGAAAATAATATTTTGAATAATTCGAAGATCCTACGATAGTTCCATGTTTCGTGATAAAAACTTTATCATGTGTCCTCAAATTTAAATAATTAACAAAACCCAAAGGTCCTAGTTTTAAAAAATATAATAAATTTTTAAAATTGTAAGACAGTGGCCTGTAAGCCCGCAACTCTACACCTTTTTCTCTCATATAGGTCATAAGTTCAGAACTTACTTTCGAAGAAAAAGCATCGAACCCTATTCTGGGGGCTCCGCCCTTTTCTGCAATTTCAATAGCGGCGGCTAAAAGAGAAAAACCAACAGAATCTTCAGCCAAGGTAAAGGTCAGTACGTCTAACTGTTTATTTTCCGGATGCAAGGCTAAATCTATTCGACTTTGATAAGACTCTCTTTGCGTAAAAAGAGGCAAAACCATATCCACAGAATCGTTCAATGATTGAATTCCCTCTTGATAACTTACTTTTTCTGATGCCCGCAAATTGAGAACAGTTAAGAGAAAAATTAAAATGAAAACTTTTAGCTGAGAATAAATTATGTGATTTAAAAATTCTTTCATAAGGTTGACCTTATAAAAGTGATTTTTTAAACTAACAACTGTCACTATTTTATCTGTAAATTATTCGTATTTAAGATTTTAAATTGTATAAATGATAGTACCTATTTCCGACAGTTGTCATTGAAATTTTTACTCTACCACACAAATTCCTAATATTTATTAGAGTCAGACTTTCTTTCTATATTTAATTTTGCATAAATTGGAAAATGATCAGAAGAACCAAGCAGAGTCTTTGAGTTAAATCGTAGTGGTTTTTCATCTTTCGTTTGAGATTCTTCCATCTTAATAACCTTCACGGTTTCAGGAACAAATTTCAAACCGTCTTTGATAAGTCCTTTATTAAAAAATAAAACATCTAGAAAAGCCCAATGCCCTTTATACCAGTGCGTTCCTCTGCAAGTCTGGCAAGCGTCTAAATGAGATATTTTTCCCAGAGGAACCAACTGGTTTTTAAAATATCCATCCTCTTCTTCTTCCTTGGCAGTGATATTAAAATCCCCACCCACAATTAAATTTTTATTTGAACTTTTCTCAATGAGCTCTTTTAGAAATAAAAGAGCCTGTTTCCTTAAGTAGGATGGATTACCTTGTGAAGGGAGATGAACCCCCATAAATCTAACTTTCAATAAGTTTGGTAAGACAACTTCAACGTCTAACAAACCCCTGGTCTTTCTCACTTTGTCTTGATCTTTTATATTTTGTGCTTGAAAAGGAATGTCATGCAGTTTTGGTTTTTTAGAAAGGGGGTATCGACTGAGAAAAGCCACATCGATTCCTCTTAGGTCTTTTCCTTCAATTAAAATAACTGTTTTATATTTTGCAGCTTTAAGAAAATCTGAATTGAGCCTCTTTAAGATTTTAATATTTTCTACTTCTGTTAAAAACAAATTATCTGGCCCTCTTCCCTCATCAACGCTGAGAATAACTTTGGCAATATTTTCTAATTTTGCATTCAGAACTTTATCATTCCAATCGAGTGAAAAACATTCTTTTCGATAAAAATAAGAAGCTATCTTTTTACATTTTTCCTTATGTTTACTATTGTTTTTAACCTCCTTGGGAAGGAAAGTTTCATCATCTTTTCCCACATCATGGATATTATCGAATAAATTTTCTACATTATAAGTCATTACCGAAACTTCAATGTTTTCAACCTCTGCATTTAGCAGGTAAGGAGTAACGAGAAACAAAACCATTATAAATTTTTTAAACAAAATCCTATCCCCTTCTTTTATAATTCTTGCACAGATTCTAAAGTAAATTTTTGCATTATTTGTGTAAATGGATTTATGAATTCAATGCAACTTGCTTGCAACGATAATCTAGGATTTGAATCTCCTCCATAGAGTTTATCTCCGACAATGGGACTTCCTAAGTAGTGTAACTGGGCTCTGATTTGATGTGTCCTTCCTGTTTCTAATTCAATCTTCACCTTATCGTATTTCTTAATTGGATTTAAATTAAACCGATCTCTCAGGAAAGCGCTTTCCAGTTCACTGACTTCTAAAATATTTAACTCGCAAATTTTTGCATTTTCTTCCTTTTGAGAGATTATCACCTTAGGTGCTCTTTTAGAATTCCTCATCCAATGGACTTGCTTTCCTAAAGGCAATTGAGAATTTAAAACAATGGCTTCGTATTGTTTACGAATTTTCCTCTGTTGAAAGATTCGATGAAACTCCTCTTGGGCTCTTCGTGTTTTTGCGAGAATCAGTAACCCTTGAGTTTCGACATCTAACCGATGGACTGAAAAATAGCTTTGCCCGTTAAGTTTTTCTAACTGAACAAGAATATTTTCTGTAGCATTATCCAAACAGGGATGTATGGGTACACCTGCTGGTTTATCCAAAACAAGAAATTGATCTTCTTCATAAATGATTCTTTGTTCAAGATTTTCCCATAAATAAAAATATCTTCGCGGACAAAAATGGAACCTTAAAAGACTGTTGGCACTCATTTTTTCAGTTCTCCATTTATCTGAAACCATTCGGACGTCTTGACAATAAACAGCCCCAAATTGAATCAAACTACTTAGATCAAAAAATCCATTGGCGATTAAATCCTGGTGATCTCCTGATGCCAAGACCTGAGTAAATGCTCTCTCTGCAAGGCTTTTTATTGAATTTTCCCAAAGCACTTCCAAAGAGATCTCATTCTGGGTTACAAAATGCAGTACCGTTTGATGATGTCCAGAAAATTTATATTTATGCATAGAGAAATTTCAGGCTTTTTTAATACTTTTCGCAATACCTTTCATGTACAATATGCGAACAACTATACCAATTCTTATTGGTATAACAGGTCTCGGCATTAAGTTAAACTTAATTAAGATACCTAAAACTGTTTTCATTTTTATTCTTTCTAGGAGTTGTTTTTTTGGAGAATTTGTTTAATCACGAAATATTTCAATGGTTTGCTCAATTTGCCTTTGAACCAAATAAAGTTTATCTTGGTGTTTGTTTCATGATGCTTGCCTCTGCCTTAGGGCTACCTCTGCCTGAAGAAATCACTTTGGTAAGTGTTGGTTTTTTAGCCTTTATGGGTTCGAGACCTGATTTGTTTCCTCCCCCTTACCCAAGTGCCCCTGTTGTGAATGTTCACGAAGCCGCCTTTATCTCTTTTCTTGCCGTCTTTGGCAGTGACTTTCTTATTTATTTTATCGGCAGAAAATGGGGTCGAAAAATATTACATCATCAACGAATGAAAAAGATATTATCCGAGACCGTCCTTGCAAAGGTTGAGTCCTGGACTAAAAAATATGGCAATTTTGCCGTTTTTGTTTTTAGATTTACCCCTGGTATCAGATTTCCAGGTCATTTAGCCAGTGGCATGTTAAAATTTTCAGCTTGGAAGTTTGCACTTGTGGACGGATTTGCAGCTTTAGTCAGTGTTCCTACGCAAATTTATTTAATTGCAACCTATGGAAAAGAAATACTATCTGTCATCCATAAATTTAAAATCTTTCTGTTTATTAGCATTCTTCTGGTCATAGTTTATTTTATTATAAAAAAACTAAAAGAAAAATATCATAGCAAACAATTGGAGAAGCCGACTTGACCTTTAACCATGAAGATCACTTGCTTGTTGCCATCGATTACTTTATTGATTTTGCAAACAATGTTTTTTTGTTAGGCTATGATCTGAGAATCGATGCTTATTCCTATTGCCGGTTTCCACGGCATTTCTATTTTGAATCCATAGAGTTTAACACCATCCTGCGAGTTCAAAAAAACAGAATTGAAAGTAATATGGAAACCATGCCTCATTCTCTTGATGAAAATTATTTTTATTTAGTTAGCTCCATTTCTCCAGATGATTTAAACCCCATTGAAAAGATTTATTATACTCATTATCAGAAAAAAAAATCAGAACTTCTCACTGATGAAAACCCAAATCCAAACCGCCTTTGGATTCAAACAGGTACGGTTAAAAAAGTAACTGAAGTGGTTTCTCTGCTTGGGAAATGCCTGGATCTAAAAATTATATGCACTTCCAATCTCCATTCTCCGGCAACCCCAACCTTAATTCCCAAAGCTGATTTTGAAATCACTGCCAGAACTCAAGAATTCGATTTTCAAGTTGAGGATTCAATTATTTTTCTAATTAAAAAAAATATCTCTTCACAGGGAATGACTCTAACATTATTGGGTGTAAAACCAAAAAAAGAATCAGCAAGTTACTTGAACTCTACTTTTCTAGATAAAAAAAATGACCAAATCAAGTGGATCGACTACCGATAAAGTATTAGCTTGCTTTCTTAATGAAGTGTTTCGAATTCAATTCAGTGCAAACATGTAAACTAACTGAGTGTTGATGATCATGAAAATTATTTTCCGGCCAAAATATTTTCTCATAACCTTCCTGTATACCAAATATTTCTTCTCGTATTTTAAATAAGAGCCCTGCTTCTGACCCCAACAACCAGTCCATTTGAACCAAATACAATGCCTCTTCGAGCTCCTTTGGTTTTAAGGAAGACGTAAATTTCTCTGGCAAGTGATCTATCAAATGACAGGCATTATGAGAGTATTGATGGAATCCCCTATTCAATGGCTCAAACAAGAGTTTTTCAATTTTGATATCACTGCTGCTACCAGAAATAAAAGGAACGAATATTTTTTTAAAGTGATGGTACATGAGAGCATCGTTAACAATATATTCGGCCTTTGGAAGGTAATCAGTGATAGAATCCATCTTTAGGCCCTCATGACTAGAATCTTCTACATAAGAATTAAAATCGAAAGCAACCAAGGATCTGATATTCCACAAAAAGGAATATAAAAATAATAGTTTTTGCTGAAACTCTGGAGAAAAATGAACAGAAAAATTAAACAACAAGGGCTTTCTGAGACTTGATTCTAGATAATCAATCAAATCGTTAACTAAAAAAAGGTCCTTTAAATTGATACTCTCTTTTTTTAGAACCTGATTTAAACAGTGTTCAATTTTTTTCTCAAAATCATTTAACAATTCATCGTTGATGGAATTTGATTGCTCTGATAAGGCAATGACTCTTTTTCTGGAGCGCCCATACATCTCGTAGGATGGCTCTAATTGACGCCAAACATCCACCGAATTTTCCAATTCAAACAAATGACCCTTACCCAAGCTTTTGTTTAAATTATAAAAGCTAAGGAATGCCAAAACATCCGTGAAATACTTTAAAGGCTTTTGGTGTTTGTGATTATGGATATTTTCTTTTTGCAGCTCAAAGGAATAGGGTTTTAGATGTGGTCCTTTTTCTAATTTTAAATCGAATTCAAAAACTTTATTTGCCATTTTTTTATCTCCCTAATGCCTAATGAGTGATAACAGATAAGCGATTATAGATTTCTATCGACAAATTTAGCATTCCTATGAGACTAGTTTTATATGGGGATCCAAAATATTGATTGTCATAATCACCTTGCCGAAGTGTTCAAACAAGACCAAAGAAAGGCACAAGTATATATCGACTTAGCCTTAAAAAAAAATATTGTCTTTTTTATGCAGGGAGGGATTGGTCCTCCTAATTGGGACCATCAACTGGAGTTTAAAAAATGTTACCCCTTGCTCGTTGGACTCTGTTTTGGCCTCCATCCCTATTGGATCTCAGAAAACTCAGAAGCCAGCTGCGAACTCGCCCTAGACAAACTGAGCCATTATTTAGAACGACACTCAAAACAAGAAAATAACATCATTGCCCTTGGAGAAATTGGCTTAGATTTTAGACCCCAAATCGTTAAAGAAAGCAAAGAACTCCAAATAAGAATGTTGGAGTTGCAATTAGAAATGCTCAAGTGGTTTAATATCCCGGCCGTATTTCACTTTGTAAAAGCCTTTAACGAGGCTCAAACGATTCTAAATTGGTGGACAGACTCTCATCTGAAAGGAATGATTCATTCATTTAATGGAACTAGTGAGCAAGCCCAATTCTGGGTAGAAAAGGGGCTGTTACTTTCTATCGGAGGTCCTGTTTGTTATCCAAAAAATCAGAGGCTCCATCAAGCCTTGCTTCATATTCCACTGGACCACCTTCTCCTTGAAACAGACTCCCCAGACCAATCTCCCCCTACTTATCCAAAAGGCGAGAATCAGCCGACTTCGCTTTGGGATGTTGCAAAAAAAATAGGATCCATAAGAAAACTAGACGCCGAAGAAATTCTTGATATAAGTAATCAAAATTTTCAAAGAGTTTTTGGAGAAATACCTTATGGAAGCTAATCAAATAACTGAAACAAAATATGTCCTTCATCGACGTTTCGATCGCCTTGCCAGATTGATTGGAGACGCTAAAATGGAAGCATTGTTTTCAAAACACGTGATGATCATTGGCCTTGGGGGTGTGGGTTCATGGGCGGCAGAGAGTCTTGCAAGATCGGGCATTGGACAAATAACCTTAGTCGATTTTGATGAAATTTGTATCACCAATGCCAATCGTCAGCTTCATACCTTAACCGGTCTTATTGGAAAGAAAAAAGCCCAAGTCATGGGCGAAAGATTGCAAAAAATCAATCCTCAGGCCAGAATTAACTGCCTCAATGTTTTTTACAACGCTGAAAATTCAGCATCTATTTTATCACACCAACCTGATTATATTATTGATGCCATTGATAATATCACTGCCAAATGTCATTTGATTGCCACCGCAAAAAATAAAAATATTAAGTTGATAACCAGTGGCGGCTCTGGAGCCAAACTAGATCCAACAAAAATCAAAATTTCTGATCTTGCAACTACAGAAATTGATCCCTTATGTGCCACTTTAAGAAAACTTCTTCGACAAAACTATGACTTTCCAAAAGAAAGATTTTTTGGAATTCCCTGTGTTTGGTCTGATGAAGAGCCAAGAGATCCTCTTGCCCTTCATTATGACCAGGGAGAAGGGTTTAAATGTGTTTGCCCTCAAGGCCAAAACAATCTTCACTCTTGTGAACATCGAAATGTTATCCATGGGACAGCTAGTTTTGTTACCGGTTCCTTTGGATTGAGCCTTGCCTCTTGGGTTGTCAGAGATATTTTAGGAGAAATCAAACCATGATTGGTTATACTCTTTTTTTCTCTATTGGTTTTTTTACTATTCTTGTCGGTTCTATTTTAGTAGGGATTACTTTTAAAAGTTGGTATTTAGAATACAAAGATAAAAAAAGATAAAACTTCTAGAATTTTAAAAAATTGTATGATATTTCCACGCAACGAAAGACATGGGTTACGCCTATGACTCAAATCGAGGCCGCAGGAGGAAGGCGACTGAGGCTTGGCCAAGGCCAAGTCGCAGGGAGTCCGACCGACGAGAACGAAGAGTTGAGTCATAGGCGTAACCCATGCAACGAAAGATCACTCAAAGGGGAATTTATGTCAGTAACTGAATTTATCAATCATCATTACCGTCACTTTAATGCTAGGGCCCTTAAAGATGCAGCTCAAGGTTATAAAGAGCATGTTGAAAAAGGTGGCGAAATGTTACTGACAATGGCAGGAGCCATGAGCACCGCTGAGATCGGCCTTTCTCTTGCGGAAATGATACGACAGGGAAAAGTACAGGCTATTTCCTGTACCGGGGCTAATCTTGAAGAAGATGTTTTTAATCTGGTCGCCCATAATCATTACGAAGTGATTCCTAACTATCGAGACCTCACTCCAAAAGATGAACAACGCCTATTAGAAAAACATTTAAATCGAGTGACCGACACCTGCATTCCCGAGGAAGAAGCCATTCGAAGAATTGAAAAAGTAGTTCTCGAAGAGTGGCAAAATGCAGATCAAACAGGAAAAAGATTTTTTCCCCATGAATTTATGTATAAAATTCTTCTTTCTGGAAAATTAGAAAAGTATTACCAAATTGATCCAAAGGATTCTTGGTTATTGGCAGCGGCTCAGAAAAATCTACCGATGATTGTTCCAGGTTGGGAAGACTCGACTCTTGGAAATATTTTTACAGGTCATATATTAAAAGGGGATGTTAAAAATGTTCATACCGTAAGAACAGGTATTGAGTACATGACTTTCTTTGCTGAATGGTATATGAAAACAGCAACCAAAAAATCAGTTGGCTTTTTTCAAATAGGCGGTGGAATCGCTGGTGATTTCCCGATTTGCGTTGTGCCCATGTTAGCTCAAGATTTACAATACAGCGAAGTCCCTTTATGGAGCTACTTTTGCCAAATTAGCGACTCCACGACGTCCTATGGTTCATACAGTGGAGCGGTTCCTAATGAAAAAATCACTTGGGGAAAACTTGCTATTGAGACCCCTAAACACATGATCGAATCAGATGCTAGTATTGTCGCACCTTTGATTTTCTCTTATGTTTTAGGAAAGTAGAATTCTAAATACACTTAATAAGAACAATCTTGTCATTAGTTAACTTTGAATCCGCATTAGGTATTTTTTTAACTTGGTCGTTATCTTTGAGGGATAGGCCTCTTACAAATAAGACCGAAGAGCCTTTGGTTAATTTTATCTTATTTAAGACAAGATTATCCGAAGAAACCTTATTTGGTTCAGATAATATTTTTTCATCAGTCAAACACTGAAAACTGGCCATAATTCCATTATCTTTATCCGCATTATTTTCGATAATATCTACTGTCGATACGCCTTCTTTTAATTCTTTTTTAATAATACCGGCTTCGGCCTCATAGTTTGAAGCCTCCACTTTTGAAGAACATGAAATTAAAAATGGTTTGGATAAAAGTGAATCTGAATTTTTGAATCTCATAGTTGAATGGATCTGAGAATTGTTTGTCAGTAGCAGCTTCAGCTCTATATTTTTTAAATCATCAGGGTTTAAAAGATTGTTAAATACATCTTTATCTTTTAAGCTCCTTAAGTCAGAACAGCCAACCTGCACTTTTACGAAATTAGTACTGTCTTTTCGAGAATCAATAGAAAGCTCTGCTGCCATCGCTTTGTCCTCTTCTAAATGAAGACTCATTGTCGAGTTCTCTGGGATATTAGGATAGGTGCTTAAAACGTCAGTGGGTGTTGGTTTTCCTGGATTTTGCTGAGCCGAGGTCTTTTCTGTATTAGGCTCGCCATTAGGAGTTTTATTTTCTTCTGCTTTTTTACAGGCTTCATTCTTCCCTTTATCTTTTCCATCACATTGCAATCCACTTCCTTGCACCGCTTTTCCAATTTGCCCTTGTTTTTTCTCTTTTTTTCCACAAGATATTAAAAAAGCAAAAACAGCAATCGAAAGAATAAACCAATTTTTCATAGGAACTCCTTACTCAGAGATCCATGCTCACTTTATGCCAAAGGAAATGAGATACCTTGCAATAGGGAATGGAAAAATTCCAAAATTATCAAAAAAATACACTTCTTGGCACTACAGATGTTGAAACTTTTGACAGTACCTGAATAGCCGCTTAAATTAATCCTATTACTTTTAGGAGTTCTATGCCCAAAAAACTTAATGGCACTCAATTCGTTTTATTCTTTATTACCTTTCTTTCTCTGGCCTCTTGCAATAGAGAAATGGCTGTTAAAAGTGGAGTAGCCAAAGGTAATGACACTCCACCTAGTTACAAATTAGATTCTAAAAATGGATGTTTCGTGATGGGAATTGTTGGAGGCTCCAAAGTGGATGAAACAAGTCCACTGGGAAATCACTTGCTTCTGATTCGATCCACTTTCCAAAATAATACACCTGGTTCAACAGAAAAAATAGAAGTTATATGTACGGGTACCTTGATTAAGAAAAATTCCGTTTTGACCGCCGCCCATTGCTTTTATAAAAGTAATTACACCCTTATATTTTCCTCTATCAATGCAAGTAAAGATTTACTCTGCTCCAGTGGCTTTAATAAAAGTTTAATCTTCGAAATCACCTCGCAAAATATACATCCTAAGTATAATCCAATTAAGGATAAATCACTGGAGGATATCACTCCAGAATATGACTTAGCCGTTGTTCATTTTGAAGGTTCTTTACCTGCTAACTATATGCCTCTAAATATAAATGAAAGTGGAATTAAAAAAATTAAAGATACTAAAAATCTGGAGCTTATCATTGCTGGATATGGACAGATCTCTACTCAAAGTAAACTACCTCCTGAATTAAGATTTGCTAAAAAGCAACAAAGTCAGATTCTCATATCGCAATTTATCCCTTCAGCTAAAAAAGAAATTGATTTAATAAATCAAAAGGGGATTTTTGGACTTAAAAAGAATGATTCTAAAAATTTTTGTCATGGAGATTCAGGTGGGCCGCTCTTGATTAATACTGAAAGCGGACTTGAAATATTAGGTATCGCCTCCTTTCTTGTTGGAAACAAGAAAAACACCATTTGTGAAGATGGAAATATGTATTATACCGAAATTTCTGAATTCCCAGATCATGTCGAATGGATAAAGGAGGTTATCCAATGAAACTATTTTTTCAAAAAAATATCACTTCCTTTTTTATCTTTTTTTATTTGTTGATTGCCTTTGTGAATGACGGGTTCATGGGAACCGATGAATACTGGAATGCGATGGTAAAGTACCTGCCAGCACAAACTGCCAAAGTAACTACCCTTGTCGATGCCGAAGATGTTAAATCCCCGCTACAAGTTCTTCCTATGTTTCTTGCTGCGCAAATTGCTTGGAAAATAAATATAGAACATCCCTATGACCAGTACCGATTTACAATTATTTTTCTAACTTCCCTAAGTATTTTAATTTATCTTTTGTCATTTCATTTATTAACGAAATATAAAAACTGGAAGAATGAAAATGATTCCATTCTATTTATTGGGCTCATGACCTTCTATTTTGCCGCCTCATTTGCCCTCACCCGGCCAATGTTTGAATCGCTCGGAGCCCCGTGGATATTGCTCTCTTGTGGATTTTTCCGTAAATACCAAACTACAAACAACATTTTTTCATTGATACTCAGTACCCTTGCCGTCAGTATGGCTTTTGTTCTACGCCAGCAAACTGGCATTGGTGCCCTCACAATTCCCCTCTTATTAATTCTTGACAAAGATTATCGAGGTTTTTTCATTTCTACTTTAACCGGCTTGTTTGCCTTTTTGATTTCTGGTCTTCCAGATCTTTTTCTACGTGGCGAATTTCACCAGTCACTGGTGGCAGTTACCACTTATAATATCAAACATGGACAAGAGTACGGAAACACAACAATTTGGTTTTATCCTTTCATGTTAGTCATGATGAGTTTTTTGCCCTTTTATTTTTCAAAGAAGTATGAAAAGAACTTCATTTCAACAAACTTGATTCAACAAAAATTTAGTCTTGTTTTTATTTTCTTTTTTGTATTACTGCATTCCTATTTTCCACAAAAATTTGAACGATTTTTAATTTCTATAATCCCATTGGTTCTTGTCGTCATAACACCCTTTCTGGGACATTTGGTTTATAACTATAAGCAATACAAATGGCGACTTTCATTCCTTGCTCTCATTAATTTAATCCTCCTCTTTACAGCCAGCTTTCGCCCCTCGCAAAGTAATATTATTCAAATGGCATTATATATAGACAGGCACCCTGAAGTTTTAAAAGTATTAAATTATGGAAAAACTTTAGAATGGATTCCAGAGAAATTTATTGTTAAAAATCATCATTACCAAATAATAGATGTCGATGATTCTGGTTTACTAGACTTAAACCATGAAAAGTGTGAAAATATCCTTGTTATTAATGAATATGAATATAAGGCTCACCCAGAGAAATTTTCTAAATTTAAAATTAAAGATATTTTCGGTGTTAATTTTATTGAAGCCTTATCTTATAAATTGAATCAAAAAAATAACATTAGAAGATCACCCTTGATTGTTTTAGGATGTTAGGAAAACTTATGAAAATTTTTCTGGGAATTCTTATAGGGATTTCGCTTATATTAACCAGCTGTTCATCTTTATTTTACTATCCAAGTTCCGATGAGTTTTACAAAAAGGAACTATTCCCTTTTCCAATTGAAGATAATTTTATAACCGATCAAAAAGGTAATCAAATTCATTACTGGTATCTCAAGTCAGAAAAAGCAAAAGGAAAAATTCTTTTATTTCATGGCAATGCTCAGAATTTAACTTCCCATGTGGGATTACTTGCCTGGATTGTGAAATACAACTATGACTTAATGATCTTTGATTATCCAGGCTATGGGAAGTCTTCAGGAAAACCTTCACCTGAGTCTACAGTTATTTCAGGGATTGCAGCTATCGAAAAAATAATAGCCATAAATCCAGAGCTACCCCTTTTTCTTTACGGTCATAGTTTGGGTGGACAGATTTTGCAAAAATGCATCAATTTAAAATCAGAAGTTAACTATAAAGCTCTCTTTGTCGAAGCCTCTTTTTTGTCCTATAGAAACGTGGCCAGAGATGCCCTAGCCAAAAATTGGATCACTTGGATTTTTCAACCTGTTGGATGGATGGTGATGAGTGATGAATGGGCCGGTGATCCTTCATCCATAGCGCCAAAACCATTGTACGTCATTCATGGAGAGCAGGATAAGGTAGTTAGCCTATCACAGGGGCAACAGATTTTTGACAAAGCCAAATCTCCTAAAACTTTTATACCTATCAAGAACGCAGGTCATGGCAATATCTATTACATTGAAAATGGTAAATATCGAAATCAACTCTTAACTATTTTAAATTCTTTTATTTAGTTTTAAAAGCCATCCAAACATTGAAGGGCCCTAAATATTTCCTGTAAGCATATTTGCCAATTGATTGAGCCGTTCGTTACTTTCTTTTCCCATTGGTTTTTTACAAAAAAAGGCAATTTCAGAAAAATTACGATCAAGCAGTTCTGTAAACATAAAAACATGACTAAAGGTACTTGATTTATCATAAATATTTAAGATAATTTCCGGATCATCCATTATCAAGGTCCAATTTTTTGTGCTTTCTCCGATCGTTGACTCAAGATCAAAAATTATTGGAGAAAGGTCATCCATAAATGGCAGCTTTGCTAGGATATTTCCTTTAAACTGCAAATAGAGAAGCCTTTCATTTCGTATTTCATTCACTTCATCAGAACTGCAAAAGTTTTCCCCTGAAGTGAGAGTGATAAAAACTGTTTTTTTATTCTCCTGTAAAGACTTGTGAACATAATTTCGAATGGCTTTCTGTTTTTCATGACTATTATAAGCAATAAAAAAAGTCCGCCGACTGTCTAGTGATTCCATTTTCAAATTTGCATTTTTTAAAATTAATTCAATATCCGATACGAGTTGACCTCCATGGATTGGCTTAATTAAACAACCCGTCGCACCTAAACTATAAATTTTTTCGCGTGTGTCCAACGAGCTTTCACTTGATAAACATAAAATGGGAATTGCCGACAAAAAAGGATGAACTTTAAAGTGGGACAATATTTCGTAACTATTTGCATTCTTCATATCCAAATCAAGAACGATCACATTGGGAAAGTATTCCTGAGCCAGAACCAAAGCCTCTGCCCCTTGAGATGCGAACCGAAGGCTATAATCACTTTTTAAAGCCCCTTCTATAAAAGTTAATGACCCTTTATCGTCATCAATCACAAGAACGCGGCGTTTAGAAACTTCTTTTTTTACAGCCGTCATTAAAAGCCCTAGCCTTTCGTCAATACATAAATCTATGAATTTACTATCGACTTTCTAGCCTATAACTTTAGCGCTTATTTGCCGAACAGATGCCAGAGGAGAGTTTTTGGCAAATAAGAATTTCCGTCTTTATGAGGCCCGCATTTTTTCTGCGATCAGTTTCCTTTTTTTATGCGGAATCTTTGCCGTTCTGGCCTCTACAGCAAATGAGGGAAGATTTCAACAGGAAGCTCCTAACTGGTTAATTGCTACCATGTACTTATATTTAATTTTCATTTTTTTTAGGACTGTCTTTCATCTTCTTTTTTCTTTTGCTTGGTTATTATTTCGAAGAGATTTAAAAAATCCTCCGAACCATTTCCCATTAATTTCAATTATTGTTCCTTGCTACCAAGAAGAATTGGTTATCGATACCGCCATTAAGTCCATTCTTGAGCTAAATTATCCCAATTTTGAAGTCATCATTGTAGACGACGGTTCCACCGATCTAACATTTGAGAAAGCTAGAAATCTAATAGAAAACAAACGACTACGTGCTATCTTTCAAAAAAATTCAGGAAAGGCCTCTGCCCTTAACCGAGGAATCAGCGAAGCCAGAGGCGAGTATGTTTTCTGTATGGATGCTGATAGTAAATTGTCTCCTGATGTCTTACTACAAGGAATAAAACATTTTTCAAACAACAGCAACTTGGCTGCGGTCGCAGGAAGCGTTCGAATTGGAAATGCAGAAAATGTAATATGTGCTTTTCAAAAATTGGAATATATCACAGCTCTTAATTTTCTGAAGCTGGCCCAGTCATTTTTACAGATAGTTACCGTGGTGCCAGGACCGGTGGGTTTATTTAAAAAGGAAAAAATTCAGAATATTGGTGGGTATAAAACAGAAACCTTTGCCGAGGATTGTGATCTCACCTTGCGGCTACTCATGGCTGGATATGCGGTTATTTACGAACCAAAGATGTATGCGATAACTGAGGCACCTGAAGAATTTAATTCTCTAATTAAACAACGCTATCGTTGGTCACGCGGAATCGTTCAAGCCATTAAATTGAATTCAAAGTGGTTACTATCTCCTCTGAGTAATCTTCGAAATTTTTTTATAATGTGGTATATGTTGGTTGAAAGTATTGTTATTCCCACTGTGAATTATCTTTTTGTTATGGTGGCTATTTTCATGGCCCTCAAGTCAGAATCACACATTATTATTGGTTACTATTTTTCGCAATTGGTACTGCTTGACTTGGTTATTATCACTTACAGTCTTATAACAGAAAATTTTTCCTTTAGACTTTTACTTCTTGGATTTGTAAATCGTTTCACTTACGGATTAGCTTTAGAAATACAAAGATTTTTCGCTATTTTTGATGAACTTTTTGAATTACCTATGACCTGGGGTAAGCTTGAAAGGAAGGGGTTGAAATGAATATCTATTCTATTTTAAACGCCGTCATCCTTGGTTTGAGTCTTGCTACCATCCTTATTACTTTAGTTGCTTTCATCATTTATCAAATAAAACGTTTGAATATTAATAACACCCAAAAGGACCATGGATACAAATTAGAATCAATTTTTTTTATAAGATATGCCCCTCATATCCAAGAAAAAATTGAAGAATGGAAAAAAAACCAAATTGATACGAAGAGTAAAATTACCAAAAAATTATCTTTTAGTTTTATAAAATTAGGCACTCTATTTGGGATACTAGCAATCGTCCTCATTCTCACACTCCTTACCGCAAGGGGTGGCAAAGAGCTTCTGGAACAAAGAATTTTAGACTCGCAAAATAAAAAAGTTAATGCCTTTAAAAAACAAGGCCTACTAAATAAAAAAACTTTTTCTCAACGTAAAACGGATGGGCCTTTTCCATTTTTAGACCCACAGGATCTTAGAAAGATAATGCAAGAAAATTTCGAATTTCTAAAAAAAAGAAAAATAGGACTTTGGGTATCAAAGTTAAATCCACTTGATAGAGAATCACAACATTTGGCGGCAAGGGAGGGGTGGCAACATTTCTTCAAAACAAATCAAATCACTTATGAACTTATTAATTTTCCAGAAGATGAAATACTTTATTATGACGTTGTCATTGTCCCTCAACTTACGACCATGGATGTGACCACACTCAAAAAAATTGAGAGTGCCAGGCAAAAGGGAACAGGATTTATTTTTTCTGGAGCTGTTGGCGGAAAAGCTCTACCAGGAGACAAAAAAATAATTCAAGAGTGGTTCCAAGAAAAATTCGGATTGTCTTTTTGGACCAATCCAGAGCCTAAAAAATTTCAAGCCACCCAATTTGTGGCCTCAACTCAATCAATTTGGAGATTTAATCCAGGTCAAGTGCTCCCCATAGCTACAACAGATAATAGATATTTCGCAATTTCCAACAATGAAAAGAGTATCCAATCCTTTGAAACAAACTACAAAGGAATTCCAGTCGAAAGAGAACAATGGTGGGTGGTAAAAGCTGTTAGATCAAAAAATGATTCTGACAACTTATTTTGGGTCAGTTGGGATCCCATGAATTCTGATTCTGAAAATTTGAACACCCGTTACATTTTTTCTGAGGTATTAGCTCATATCGGGAAAAAACCTCAGGTTAAATTATCTTGGTGGCCTTCGGGAAAAACCTCTGCGGCAGTTATTTCTGTAGACACAGAATACGAGTTCGAAAATATCAAAAATATTTTAAATTTATTAACTGAATTTAAATTTCCTGCAACACTCTTTTTAGTATCAAATATGTATAAAGATCGCCCTGATTTCTTTCTAAACTACATAAATCAAATAGAACTGGCAACTCACAGTGATGAACATATTTCCTTTCTTGACCAAGTGGATTCAGTTCAGTTTGATAGAATTCAAGAATCAAGACATCTTATTGAAGAGTTATCAGGAACGATGGTCACAGGTTTTAGGCCTCCCTATGAAAAAATGGATCAAGATACGGTCCATGCTGCTAGTGAAAATGGACTTAAGTATATTTTCGGTGATCAGACATGTATCAGTTTATCACCATGCTTCTATGAAAACGATTTAGTTTTCTTCCCTAGATTGCTTAATGACGACTTTTTACTTATGAAAGATAGGACCCTTGCTGATTTAAACAGCATCAAAAATACGATGGTTAAGGATCTCAAACAAGCCACCCGAGTTGGCGGTGGCTACTTTTTAAATTTGCACACCCAGGGATTTGCTCGCACTGCCTATAACGAAGTCGTCGAAGGTCTTTTCAAGGAAATTTCCAATCAACCTGGATTGTATTTAACTACCTTTGATCGTCTTTCTGACTGGTGGCTGATCCGACGAAATTTAGAAGCTGAATTAGTGATAGATCCGCAAGGAAGAAAAAAATTACGTATTTCAAACAAAGGAAAAATAACTGCACGAGAATTTGATGTCTTTGTCTCACAAGTTAAAAGTTCTGACGCCTCTCCAAGAAATCCAGCCAACGAAATAAATACTCTATGTGATATCCAATTAAATGAAGTCCAATGCAGAGTATCTAAAATTGATGGTGGGCAAACTCTAGAGGTTCCTCTTGATTAAACCCCTATTATTTATAGTTTTATGCCTCATCGTTTTCTTAACCTCAAGTCCCAGTGAAGCTCAAGTCGAGTCAGTGCCTGAAAGTAAATGGTTAGGGCTTGAAATTGAAAATACCCGTACTTCAGATGAGCTTAATCTTAATCATTTTAGCTTTAACTACAGAAAACATCGAAGAAATTTATTTTTTCCATTTGCAAATGAAAAAGAGAAATCTGAGGATGTGGGCGTTGCGATGGATTATTTTGAGGGTCAGTTAAGCACCTTAAAATTCAATTCTCTTCGTATTCTTGGCCTTTTAGCTCGCAAATCCTCTCGAAATTTTCTCATTGAAACTTATTTAGGTGGACAATATTTTAAATCGGAACAAACAGAATCATCAATGGCTACTCCCGGAGTGTCCATCTACTATCAGGTTCCTCAGAAGTTATTACTTCAAAGCCATTTAGATCGATTTTATTTAGCTCAAGATGGATTTTTAAATGGACCCTTATCAGATGGAACCAACGCCTGGAGGTGGAATCCTTCTGCTACCTATTTCTTAAATGAAAGATTTCGTTTTTTAATTCGACCGGAGCTGGATTTCATCTCTGATGGCAACAAACGCTTCTATTCAGATTTCGCATTGATGTATGGAATTTCGTCATGGCCAAGATGGATTTGGGTAGGCCTAGGAGCAGAGTATTTATCAAATTCAATTACTGGAAATTATTGGTCGCCCTCTTTGTTCAAGTCATACGGTCTGCGCTTTGAATTAAATTCAGAAATCTCAAAAGGCTTCTCTGGAATCATTGGATTAAATTACAATCAAATACAAGAGAAAGAAAATCCTTGGGGGTCGGGACATTATTTAAACTTAGGCTTAGCTTATGGAGATCGGAATTCATCAAATTTAAATTTTAGCTATTTCCATATTCAGTCGGTTCAATCCAATAATGAATGGAAATCTAACACATTTGCCCTTAACTGGAACTACTTTTTCTAAGTGTTGAGTCTCTGGAGTAACCCCTGTCTTCAAAGGCTGGTTACCACTTTACTAATAGGATCATAGCAGTATTCCTTTATTAGACTTCTTTGCACACCATGAACAACACCTGAAGAGTTAATAATTGTTTTTTTTCTCGACAACACATCACTTTGCCATACCGGTTTAACATCCTTAATTCTAATTTCTAGTATTTTTAATAATTTTTGAGTTTCACTTAGATTTGGATTTAATTTAACAAAACTTTGATATTCAGTTAAAACCTTTTTCTTAAATCCTCCGTTTTGAACGACAAAGTCATACATAGTAAGAAGACTGCGAACTTCACTTAGACCGAAGGCTTTAAAATATAATAGGGCTTTATTAAAAAGTGTCAAAGAATACGCTAACTGAAGACTTTTGTAGTCTTTATGAGTCGCTATTGAATTCAATACTTTTTCCCAATCAGATTTAAAAGTCTTTCCAGCATCTAAAAATAATTCACTCAAAGCCCAAGCTACAGATTTCTGGTTGATAATTGAAGACCCTTTATTTAAGGAATAATCTATGGCCATGCTCGATAAAAAATCCTGAACATCCAGCGCAGAGATCTGATGATAATTTTCTTGGAAAAGGGAATCGAAGGAATGTTGAGTTATCGATGAGGACATATCGTTTTTCCATTGAGCCACCATCTTATTTAATGATGTTAATTTATCTTTTTCAATACTGAAATCATCCTTAGGTAGGATACTAAAAAACTCGGCCAGAATAGGCTGCAAGGATCCCATACCTAAATTCTGTTGCAATATTCCTAAACTGATTCCCATTCCATCAAAATTATTACTTAAATTGGCCCAACTACTTAACCCTTCAAAACTTCCAGAAATATTCAAAACTAGCGCTAAAAAATTTTTATCCAATTTTGAAATTACAGCTGGCCAAGTTATTTGGCTAAAATCTAATTTCGAACATATGGACAATTCGGGCCCGATGACCACGATGGGAACAATGGGAATAATCTCTGGGTCTAGGGAGCCTGGCGGTTCTTCATCATTAATATTTTTATCACCTTCATCAGGGACAGGGGGACTCACAAAGCCTTTGTTGAGCTCCTTATTACTTGAAATTTGAAAGGTTGATTCTCCACACCCAGTGAGAATTAAAAATACTAAAAAAGGCGTTATCATTTGTTTAGTATTCATTTCTTATTAACTGGGCAAAGCCTGCTGATTATTGATTTAACTTGTGCTTCTTGTTCTTTAAGTTGACCATTAAAATGAAGCTCCACATTTGACTGTGCACGATCACACTGGCCACCATCATCATAATCATCTTTCTCAAAAATGACCAAGGAACTTTCCACCATAAAGAAAAACTCACAGTTTTTCTTTACCTTTTCACAATGGGCATCCACTTTAGAAATATAATCCAGCCAACTTTTTTTAGTCAGATTTTTATTCTGACTCAATTTTTGTAGTTCTAAATAAAATTCTTTTGATTGATTAACCTCATCAGCAAAGCTAATACCAGCTAACCTCACATGGTTAAATAACATAAATATCACGAATACTTTACCTAAATAAGATTGCATGAATCACCTGTCTTCAACTTAACTTCTTTTAAGGTTTTATTTGTTCTTCGTAAATAGACTTCGTTATTTACAATTCTCTTCATAGCACTTTGGTTATTACTTCCTCTTAAATTATTGCGAATTAACGCTTTTGCCCGAGATAGCCCCTTGGGCCCATAGGCAACAAGTGTCAGTGAATCCAAAAGATCCTCATCCACTTTAAGATTTGATGCATACCTCTTGATTTCTTTTTTTAAAGATTCTCGAAGGAAAGTGAAGAAACCGAGAGAATAAACCAAACTTCTTGGAAGGCCTCTGTTTATGGATACCCATTCACAGATACTTTTATCACTTCTGTTTAAAAACAGTTTGTTACTCTTATCACCTCTAATAATTTCCTTTAAACTTGAGCACTCAGGTTTATTCGAATTCAGAATGGAATCAAGAATGTATCGCCCATTTCCTGATTTTCCTGAACTGAGAATGTTCATTTCTTTTACAGCAATTCCCGTCAATTGCCCGGCACCAACGCCCCCACCGTAGGAAGGAGAAAAATTAAATCCACTTTCGTTATTTACTTTCTTAAAAAATGTTTTAGGACTTAAATGAAGAGAACCTCCGCCTTTAAGTTCCAAGTTGTTAAAACAATTTAAAACTTTGTTAGTGACGTGAGTGATATAACCTGAGACCTCTGAATTCACACAGGAAGCAGATCTGGATATCAAATTTCCATTTAATTGGATTGGTTTTCCATCTTTACAGTAGGTGGCTTTCTGTTTTATTTGTCTCTTCAAAGCCCCTTCGATACAACTCTGTGAGATCAGTTGATTAATCTTTAAGTTAGGAGCTAACATAGAACCGGTTGAGCAATAGATACAAAAACCAACGGCTGTGGTATTTGCGATACCCGCTGCCTCTCGGTATTCCTTAACGATAGCTTCTTTGGCCGATCTTAACTCATATTCGAAATTTTTGTTCATCGGTGAACCTTTAAGGCATTGATTGCCAAAAAGATAACATGAATAGAACAGAATGAATAAATAGGAAAGCTTCTTCATCCTGATCAGGATAGCAACGATTTCAAGGATATTAAAATATCAATTATTCTCCTAGATCTTCTTCAGTCAAAGGTCTAGTCGGCCTCATCTTAAATAAATTCTAAAGACCTTAATTCACTTTTTTAAACTGCAATTCAAAGCAAGTACCAGATTCATTCTCTTTTGTCTCTAGAATATGAATGTCTGAATTTATGATTTCCGAATACTTTTTTACAATCGGAAGTCCAAGCCCTGTGCCTTTTTCACCACTGGTTCCAAGTCTATTGGTAGGTTTAGACAAGGAAAAAATATCTTTTTTTAACTCTTTTGGTATTCCAATCCCATAGTCTTGAAGTTTAATATTAATGGAGTCTTTTGTTTCAAATAAAAACAAATCAATGAAACCCCCTTCTGGTGAAAATTTGATGGCATTTGAAAGAAGATTTGCCAGGACCTGGTTTTTAAGAATTTCAGGATCTGAAAAAGTAGATATTTCTGAGGAGTGACTATTAATTCTGAGGATCAGTTTTTTTTGATTCAATTTCTCTTCAAACAGAATGCTCAATTCTTCGCAAATAGTCACTAAGTTCACTTTTTTTAAACTTAAAGCGCTTTTACCAATTTTTAAAGCATGTAATGAACGGATCGTTTTTATCACTTCATGAATGTTGTGCAGAGCTAGTTTAATTTTTCCAATAATTGGATCAAGTTCAGGTTTAGTGATTAACTTTGATATTTTATTATTACAAATTGAAATTATTTGAATTGGGTTGGATAGATCATGAACCAAAATATTAATGAGGGCTTCATTTTCGTTTGCCAGAATGTCTAGTTTCTTGTTTCGTTCTTCAAGTGACAGGTTCGAAAACTTTAATTGCTCCGTTAAATCGTTTAGTTCAGAAGTTCTTTTTTTAACTTCTAGCTGCAAATTTGAGGTGTATCTTTCCGATAACTTTTTGGTAATAAATAAGGGAATATAAATTGAATAACTAAAGAAAAAAACCAAACTCGCTGAAAACCCAAAAATGGCCAAATCTTCTTGGGGGCGTAAAATGGGATAATCCGCCATATGTAAGGTATTCATAAAAATAAGAAAAATAAATCCCTTTTGTAGATAATCAGGCTTTGCTTTTATGGCATCTATAATTGAAATAAGTAAAATTAAAACAACAGATACTACATAGGGCGTCACCGAAATGGTATAAGAAGAGCCCATTACAAACATTACAATAGAAGTAAAAAAACCAACAAGCCCAATAAATAAAAACAAAATTGAAGGCACTTTGTTTTGAAACGAATCATAGAGAATTGAAGTCAAAAAATAAGCGCTGAGGCCATTTATTGAAAACCCCAGAAAACCATATAATGACAGGCTATTGAACACTCCCTGGAAAACATAGGCAAATAAACCGGTTAACCAAAAAAATAATAATTTTTTTAATAAATCTTCTTTATTTCTATACCAAAGTATTCCAGTAAATACAGAATTAAAAATCAAAACAATTCCAAAAATATAAACAAGTGTTTGTAAAACCATGCTAATTCTATTTCTCGGGAAGATATGAAAGTTCTTAAGACTTTTCTTTGGATTTTTTCATATTTTCCCAAAATGAAACAAAACTAAATATTAAACAGCACCTATAGTTGCAATTCTGGAACGCGGGCTAAGGCCTGACGATTCTGATTTTCATAAATATCAGAGAATATACCACGATAGATGACAGAACATTGTTTTATCGATTTCTCAACAATCGGTAGAAGATTTTCTGGGCATGATTTTAAGTAGGGCAAAGCGTTTGCGAAATGATCTTTGTCAACCTCGCAATGCACTTTCAAAAAACTAGTTGGAGTCAAACCGTGTTGATTTTTAACTCTTTCATAAATTTCACCCGCTTTTTGAGCAGCAAAACCTTCTAATGTGAGCGAGTATCCCAAAATTGAAATTGGGTGAACACGCTCAATCATGTAATTAAGCGTTTGGTAAAAAAATGAGCTGTGAGGATATTCTTGAAATTGAGAAAGGGAATAACCCATGGACTTTAAGTCATGAAGGCATAGTATTTCATGTTTTTTTTCTTCTCTGGCCTCTTCAACAAAGCGCCAGTGGTATTCATCTTCTATAACTGGTTTTGTATGAGCCGAGGCTAAAGCTAATTGTCTTGTTGTCCAAGAAACGTAAAAAAAGCTTTGTGCCAACCAATCAGCATATAAACCTTTATTTTCCCATTCAAACGCCATTGCCACTTTATGAATGGAGTCAATCTCTGCAAGCATGGTGGAATAAACTGATTCACAGGTCGATGTCTTTATCATATATCTCTCCTTTTTTAATACTTCTATTTAGACTATTTTTATTTGGAATTCTTTTGTTTAAATTAATATCTCCTTGGATGGCGGCTTTGGACCAAAGATCCTCCACCATTGTTTTTAAGGGGTGATCTGTATTTGAATAGCAGTTTTTTTCAAATTCGAAATAAGTGGACGGCTCATTATGTACTAATTGTCCAGTTAAAATGGGTCTAGCCCCCCATCGGTGCGCGAGCGAGTCCGTCTTTTTTTGATTTCTTGTGTAACAAACACAACGTTGGAAAGGACTATTTTCCATGCGCTTGACCGCCAAACCTACAAGTAAATCAGCGGCTCCAAATCCACCACGCCAAAGTTTAGATACAGCCAGTTGATTTATAATAAAGGAAAATCCAAAATTATGAAAAATTTTTCTTTCTACTTCATTTAACCAAGAAAAATAAGAATGACTCAAGTGAATTGGATTATCGAGATCAAACAAGTCCAACCCAAGTACGCCCACAACATCGGACTCATACGAAAGAGCTATGATTTCAAACTGCCTTAGGAATTCATCACTGTGCAATGAGTCCGCTTTTCCCACTGATCGCATTACGGGTTCCCATTGTTGTTTCCAGAAGCTAAATATTTTGGAATACACTTCAGAATCGACCAATTCACCAAACTTACCAGGCAGTATATGGCAACTAAGACTTTCTTTAAAAATCACTCTACGTCCAACAGAAATTTCATTTTTGAGCATTTTTGGATTTTAAAATTAGACTATTTAAGTGTCAAACCACAAGTTCTTAAATCTCAGTAACTTTCTGTCAAATTATTTTGTTCAACCAATTTTACTTTTGAGATATTTTGCCACCTGTAAAATACCAACTGTTTTTTTCTGGTTTTCAATAATAAACTTATCAGAATTAGGAGTTTCTTTTGATTTTAGGTTTTCCAGCTCATTTTTTTCACTTACATATTCCATGGTTCTTGAAACTAAGTCTGTAAACTTGTCCAGATCAAAGGGCTTTTCAATATAATCCACAGCTCCCAATCTCAATGCACTCATTAGATTTTCTTTGTTACCATTTCCAGTGATAAAGATAATCGGAGTGTGAACACCCTTCATCCGGATCTTTGTTAAAAACTCATCACCCTTCAGTTTTGGCATCATGATATCGGAAATGATGAGATCAAAATTCTGTTTAATCACTAAATTATAAGCTTCCTCACCATCTTTAGCCTTACTTATATTTTCAAAAAGATCACTTAAGACTTCCGAAACCGTGTCCGCTATGTCCACTTCGTCATCGATAATTAATACAGATTTGTACTTCATGACTACCCCCAACCTCACTCAGCCGATCGGAATTATTTTAAATAAGTTAAGGAGAATATAAACTAAAATAATCTTTAATTCTCAATTAAAGATTCATTGTTCTAATATGAGACATTATTCTAAAAATCACCCCTGCAAGAAGTATTAATTGCCAAGACTTAATCTTCATTTTCTTTCCAAGAATGAAAAGCATGATCACCAAGGGAATTCCAATAGCATTTAAATTTCCTAACTTACACATATTAAATAGGGTCAAACAAATACAAGCGACAACAGCAGCGAGGGCGCCTTTTAAAAACACCTGAATGGTTTTTTTTGAAGTTAATTTTTCAGAAACAGATGGAAACCAGGTAAGCATATGAATCCAACCTGGCGCATATACCGCCAGTGTCGAAACCACCGCACCCTTTATTCCAAGAACTTTGTAACCAATAAGCGCTACGATAACTAAAATGGGTCCTGGGGTCATTTGGCTTAACGCCAAGGCCGTCATAAACTCATCGTGAGTTATCCATTTGTTTTGAAGTACAAAATAGGTTTCTAATATGGGCGCAATAGCGATCCCGGTCCCAAAAACAAACGCGCCAGCACCAAAACAAATCAAAAACAAAGAGGCCAAGCTGGGCGCCACGAGGTTTACCCCCAAGCCTCCAAAACCAAATAGAATGAAGTTCAGAGGAGTTCCCTTTTTTAATTTATTTTTTTCAAGCAGCAAAGATAGGGAACCAAAAATAAATACGGATAGAATTTCAGTGGTATCAAAAAAAACAAACGACACCAGTGACAAGAAAAATAAAAGCCAAAATCTTTTATCAGGCCAGTATATCTTCGATAAACTTTCAACGGCCGATGCCATAAGAACAATGGCTCCCCATTGAAATCCCTGTATCCAAATTTTTATCTCTGAATTTTCACCGAAAGACTTTAAGAAAACCCCTAACCATACCATTAGAATGGAGGCGGGTAAAATTAAACCAAGTCCAGCGAAGAAGCCAGCTAATCTCCCACCTCTATGGTTTCCCAAATAAACAGCCGTTTGAAATGAAAAAGCTCCAGGCATCGATTTTAATAAAGGTAAAACTTGAATAAACTTTTCAGGGCTCATCCATTTATTTTCCTCAATAAGTTCCTTTTGCATTATTGAAACAAGGGCGACTGGCCCGCCAAATCCAGTCATTCCCAGTTTCAAAAAATAACAAAAAACCTCTAAAGTTAACTTCATCGAGTAACTGATTTCAGTAACAAAAATAAATGAACATTAGATTGTACTCTGAGCCGTATTGAAATGATAGTTTTCCTGCTTGACTCTGTTCTGGTGAGTGTCGCAGTGATAATATCTTCGATCATGTTCCATCTGTCTTTGGCTACTAAAAGAAGATACTCTTTTTAAATATCCAATAACCCTTGTCGCATAGTCCACATTTTCAGATCCGCACACCACACAATGATCAGTGGTTTTTTTATCAATATGATTGCACGAGTTACATACAGTGACTTTTATATTGGTACAAAAATAATTGCACCCCACTCTGGCAGCCTGATCCAGTAAATAAAGATATTGCCATGGAGTCAAACTCTCTTCTAAATTTAAATGCAACGCCGACCCCCCATCCAGATATTGAGTGATCTCTTTTCCATGCAAAAGTAGTTTTTCACTGAAATCAATACTCTGATCCTCAACAATATAAAAATAGGAGTTATAACATTCTCTTGGACTAAACAGTTTATCTTTTTTATCCCAAAATGAATTCTTAACCCCTAAATTTTCAGCTGGAACAAATTCCGTATTAAACATATAACCGTAGGTCTCCCTAGCTTTTTTATTTAGATCATAAATCCGTTTTAAATGTTCTTGTAAAAACTTTTTATATTGATCATTATCTGAAATTTTAATACCTAGCGACTCAGCCGCCTCTACCATTCCATTGATTCCAATAGTTAAATACTGTTTATCCATTGAAATAAATCCGGCATCGTAAACATTCAAAAGTCCGGCATGATAAAAATCGTCCATTAATTTACGATAAGCAATTTGATATTTGTGAATTTTACTAATTTGATCTTCTAAGTTATTTCCCAATTGTATGAGCCTATTCATATTGATAGTGATCACATTTAAACTACCTGTCGCTATTCCCCCAGCTCCCAGTGAATAACTAAATCCCTGATTTGTAATTTCATTTCGTAGACGACAGCAACTTGCCAGACTATCTGGAGTATCTGACAAATATATAAAAAATGAATTTCCTTTAGCTAGTTCATTTGCAGAAAATTCTGCATAATCCCTGCATTTTACTTTATCATTTTCTGTCAATAGCGCCAAAGTCACTACGGGAAAGGTCAATAGGGACTTTTCTCTTTCTTTATTGAACCAAGTTAAAAACTTCTTTTGCAGCTTATCCACAGATTCCCAGCTGGGTGTATCCCCATCAGGAAAGAAAAAGCCTTCAAATAAACTTGAAAAATAATATTTATCATACAGAGAAATATTCCAAAAAACACTCTGGTAGCCCCTGGCTGCAGCTGGCTGATTTATAGAATAAACAACTTGCTGAAAATAGGCTTCAACTTGTTTTTCATTTGTATCTAAATAATGAGGGCCAAATTCTTTTCGAGCAAAATGATCAAAATAATTTAAGAACTCTACCGTGGCAATAGCACCAGCAAATTGAGCACTAATGGCAAACACCAGATTGATAAAAGAGCCACAAAATGAGCCTAAATTTTTTGGAGCCTTTGATTCTCCACCTAATTTTGTCATTCCATCAAGAAGAAATGGATACATGGAAATCGAAACGCAATAGGGTTTTAAAGACGTCTCATCATGAACATAAATATCGTGGTCCTCAATTTGCCTTATGTATTCCTCAGCAAGGTCTCGGCCAAAAAGAGATTCAATTTTTTCTGAAACCATTTTACGATTAACCTGAATATTTATGTCTTTATGAATTTCAGATTCTAGCGTGGAAATATTTTTTATCGAGACATTGGCATTGGCATCCATTTTTGAACTGTCTGCTGCATTGCTTGAAGACATGTACTGCTTCACATAGTCCTGTTTACTTTTTAATTGTGTTTCACTTAATCTGATCAATGAACTCCTCCTTGAAGTGATTTATTTTTTTACCTGACTGAATATGTATTAATTTCTGATTTGTTGTTGGGCTCTCTAATCCACCCAAAGATTTTATATAAGGTCCCGTTTTTAGAAAATCTAAATTATTTTTTAAATCTTCATCAATCTCTGTTAAACCCGTAAATAAGGCTGTTTTTAATTTTTTCGATTTTGTTATTTCTAAAAACTGAATTAACTCTTTTTTGTTCCATTCTCCGCCAAGAAATAACACACAGGTAATCCAATTTTGTTTTTTTTGAAGGATTTCTACAAAAGTAGTTTCATTCAATACGAACCCATTATCTTGTCTCCAAGAATCCTTAGAATTACAATCGACACACCTAAGAGGACACCCCGTAACTAATATTGAGAGACAAACTTCATCTGGAATTTCTCTAAAGGTAATTTGACAGCTCAAGTAGTTCATAACTACCAGTGCAAACTATTCACTAGCGGTAGTCAAAATATTACGAAAAAAATCAACAGATTGATGATCTTAGTCATATTTCTCATTTGCGCTTTGCGCCGGAACACAATGGAGAGGTGAAATTATAATTGTCCTTTATTTTTTCCCACTCATCTAGACTGTAGATCCTCTGAGAAAGAGCATGAACTTTATTTTTTAATTCTTCGCCTAAAACTGAATAAACTAGTTGGTGCCTTTCGACTCGACCTAAGTCCTTAAATGAATCCGATGCCACAAGAATTTTAAAATGAGTTTCGCTATTTTCTGGAACTGAATGCATATGGGATTCATTTTCTACCAGTAAAAAAACAGGACTAAACTTTATTT
Source organism: Deltaproteobacteria bacterium (assembly GCA_017302835.1). Lineage (NCBI taxonomy): Bacteria > Pseudomonadati > Myxococcota > Myxococcia > Deltaproteobacteria bacterium. The sequence continues at coordinate 113,206 of JAFLCC010000010.1, forward strand.
GCAGTTTTTCTTTAATTAATTTTTCAATACTCATAATTGCCCTTTATTAAGGCGAATGACTTCAGAAACAATGGTCCCAATTTTAATATTTGATTCGATTCGCAGTATAAACTTTCTGTCATCATCACTCAACCAGAAAAAAATATCTCCGATGGGTCTGAAAACACCCTTCACCGTTATCTCTGGCTTTACTACGATGGTGTCAAACTCACCAATATCTGTTTCCAATTTTTCTTTTCTTAAGGCTTTCCCTCTGAAAACTAAATTTTCGCCCTGATCTGCCACACGAAATGCGTACTCCTTTCCAACTTCCCATTTAAAGAGACGCATATAATAAGCGGCACTATAAACATTCTGAGAAAAGGGCAACACTTCCCACTCTAATTTTTTCTCTTCTTGGCCACTTTTTTTTGTAAACTTTTTTTCCCAATAAGTGGCCATGTTTTTCTGTATATCTATTAAACCCTTGGCATCTTTTAATTGTCCTGTTTCTTGAACAGATAAAGTAAAAACGTGTGGAACCAGGTCGAAATAATCTACATAGGTTACCGATTTATCTTGGGCTGAATAAAAAGTGGAAAACATGGAAGAGGACTTAATCTCTGTGGTAAAAGTGTATGCTTTTTTTCCATTTACTTCGACAAATGGTTCTACTCTTAAAAACAATTCCCCTGCCGAAACTTTGAAGTAATGAACATCATGAACAACTTCTTCACCGACCCTGAAGGGATCAATTAAAGGACGACGGCCGCTAAAGCCTTCTAAATCTTCAAGATCCGGTTCCCTTTTAGGAATTTCAGGGATGGATGTCTCTGGTACTTTTACTGGTGTTAAATCCGACTCTGCTTTATTTGGTTTCTCAGATTTAGAATTGAGCTGATTTCTTTTCTTTTTGGCTTTAGCCCCTGTTAAATCAAGCGCTGCTTTTTCTTTATCACTACTTTTTAAAACGGGAAGAGTGTTAGAATTCGCATTGGACTTTGTCGATTCAAGGGCCTGGGATGGTGGGGTGGAATCTTTAATCTCTTTGATTTCTTTAATTTCTTTAATAACGACTTTTTCTTCAAATTCTTTATTTTTTTTAAATTCATCATCTTTTTTGTCTAATTTTAAAAAACTAGAAGAACATGATATTAAAAAAAATAAAGCCGTTCCTAAAAAAATTTTTACCTTGATACCCACGTTCAAATAGTATCATCTAAGACTATCATTAATCATTAAAATTTTTCCAACGTCTGTGAATCCACATCCATTGATCTGGATGCTTTCGGATAAAGCTTTCAGTCACATGACAAAACTTTTGTGTCAAATCTAACAAAGTTTTGTCTTTATCTTCTGTTATTAAGTGATTGAGCTCTAGTTGAGGTTCATACACGACATGATATTTATCATCTTGACCTTCGTAACAATAAACAGGGATAATCGGAGATTTCGTTTTCAAATAAAACAAAGCTAATCCTTTGGCAGTACCAGTCTTTCGTCCGAAAAAAGAGGTTTCTAAGCCAAATGGTTTTCCCATATACTGATCTAATACAAAGACAACCAGGGCATTACTTTTCAAAGCTTTTAATATTTGAAATGGAGTTTTTTCTCCATGAGGCTCTATGTAGCTAACACCTTGAGCGCCTCTAATACGAAACCAAATGTCGTTAAATATTTTATTTTTAAAAAACTTTGTAATTAAAAATAATTTAAATTTTTGTAATTGAATGAGAGAAGCAGACAAATCTCCATTCCCCATATGCAAGCTCAAAACAAAAACACCTTTATCTAGACTTAATGCCTTTTGCATATTTTCGACGCCATGATAGACGACATTAGTTTCAATCCACTTTTGATCTATAAACGGAATAATAAAAAAATCAGCTAAACTTGCCATTAAATTATAGACACTTTGGCGTCCTATTTTCTCACGTTCTTTTAATGATAAATCGGGAAAGGCTATTTTCAAATTATCAAGAACAATTTTTTTTCTAAATTGAAAAAGATCAAACCAAAAAAATCCAAATAAACTGAATAATCCCCTTGAAACCTTTCTTGGCAAAAGAAAAACAAATCGACAAAACAAACTAAGACAAGTATCGAGAAACCACTTCATAAAGCTCTTTATCTTCTTTATTTAATTTTAAATCAAGTAATAGAATTCCTAACGGATATTCCCTAGGCCAAAACGATTTAATTTTTACATAATCCTTTTCCGTGGTCAGAAAATATTTGAAATTTAAAGGTTTCTCCAAAATTTTCTTAATATCTGATTCCCTGTACTGAAAATGATCAGGAAATAGTTTTACGATTATTTCTAGATCCTTATTCACGTCTTTTAATCCTTTGATCAAAGGGTCTGGATTTGCTAATCCACAAAATAAAACTACTTTTTTGGGTAATTCAAAAATTTGTTTTTTTTCATTATTTATGGTGTCCAGAAATTGATCCGTTAAAAATTGAATTTCAAATTGAGGCCCTTTATAATTTAACTTTTTTTTCATTTCAGCGAAAGCCAGGGGTGAAATCAAATTTGTTTTTGTCCAAAAAAGAATGTGAGCTTTTTCTGCTTCAGAAAAATCATCACGATAACGACCCCAAGGAAGCAATTTTGCCGGAAATTCCCATTGAGTCACATCAATAAGTAAAATATTGCAATTTTTAAAAAGAGGATGGTGCTGAAATCCATCATCAATAAATATATAATCTACCTTTTCATTTCTTGTTACTTCTTTAGCTGTCAAATATTTTTTAGGACCAATATAACCAATCGATTGGGTTTTTTGATTGATCAAATAGGGCTCATCTCCATAGTCTGCAGCACCCTTTAGTTGAGCATCAATCTTAGATATTTTTTTAATTTTACTTTTATAATTTTTGCTAACAACCGCAATTTTATACTTTTTTTTCTGGAACAAATTAACAAGATAAATCATCACCGGTGTTTTTCCAGACCCCCCAACAGTGAGGTTACCAATAGATAATACGGGAACAGATAAACGATTTACTTTAAATATTCCTAAAGAATACATTTTCTTATAAAAAGAATGCACCCCAGAATAAATTTGACTTAATAAAATAAGAATCCATTTCATAAATATTGATCTAACAGCTTCACAACTCTTAAAGTTGCTCCTTTATTTCCTAATTTTTCTTTTAATAATTTTAATTCCTGTTTCTGATAATTGAACAAATCCTTCTTAGAAATTAAATCAAAAACTAAATTTTCTAGGTTTTCAATACTCGCTTGATTTTGAAATCTTTCTGGACTGACTTCCTTTTCTAAAATTAAATTGGTGATACCAAAAAAACGTACCCCTTTTACTAAAAGCTTTGCAATGATTCCAGTCAACCATTTCATTCGGTACATGATAACCATTGGCTTTTCAAGAAGACCCACCATCAATGTCGCTGTTCCAGAAGCTGCTAAGATTAAATCTGTTAGTGAAATCATTTTAAAGGGATCGGTTTTCATTATTATAAATGGAATTTTAAAATCTTCTAAAAAAGGATATAAATCCGTTTTATCAAAACTGGGAGCACAAAGAATTAAAACTTTTAAATTGTCGACCCTCTGGGAAATCCGCCTAGCGACTTCTAATTGAATCTGGAAATGTCTTTGTAATTCTCCTTTGCGGGATCCTGGCATAAGACCCAAAACAATCTCATGAGGCTGAATCCCACACTTCAATCGTTCATTTTCAATACTTGGTCCATCTAAATATTCTGATCTGAGCTCATCTAAGATAGGATGTCCCACGAACTCAAACGGCACTTTATGTTTTTCATAAAACGGAATTTCAAATGGAAAAATAAGAAAAACTTTTTCGCAATAAGCTTTCATTTGAAAAACTCGATTTTTTCTCCAAGCCCAAATTTGAGGAGAAATATAATAGAATACGAAGACGTTCATTTTTTTTAATTCTTTGGCTAATCTTATATTGAATTCGGGGTAATCAAGCAATAATGCAAATCTGGGTTTTCTGGCCTTTACTTCTTCCAAAATTCTATTAAAAACCTTTTTAATATCGCTATAGTGTTCAATAATTTCTGCAGCACCTACCAGGGCCATTTCCTCGGCTTTACCTAATCGTTCAAAGCCAAGAGCTTCCATTTCGGAAGATCCAACACCAAAGGCTTGAAGGCGAGGATGGCTTTCCTTCCATATTTCTAAAATTCTTTGCGCATATAGATTAGAGGACGCCTCGGCAGAAATAATAAGAACATCTTTTCTTTCACTTTCCATAAATTGACTCAGTAATTTTGTGAGCCCATTCCATTGATTTTAACCCATCTAAAACCGTAATTTTTGGTTTTTCCAGACCCAAAACACAATTTATAAAATGATTTGTTTCTTCCTGAAGGGCATCCACTTTATTTACCTGTAGATGTTGATTTAAAACCAAATCATCTGGGCTTGTTGGTTTCTGATTCTTTACCTGAATTTCAATTTCTAAATTCGCAGTATTCGCATTTAAAATTTTATCAGCTCCATAAACTTTGATATTTCTATTTATTTTTGAACTCACTCGACTGACTGAAATGGTTGCTGTTTTCCCATTTTGCATTTTAAAACTTCCAGCAACTGAATCCAATTCTTTAGAAACTAAACTAGCACCGGAAACAAAATAATCCTTTACATCCGATTCTAATAAATAGAACAGTAAATCAATATCATGAATCATCAGATCATACACAACAGAGACATCAGAGCCCCTTGATTTAAACGTGCTCCATCGAGTTAGCTCGATATGATAGGTTTTCTCATTCATCTGGCTTTTAAGTTCTAAAATTGCCGGATTAAATCTTTCAATATGACCTAAAGTTAATAAGGTTTTTGTTTTTTGTTGAATTTCAAATAGTTTTTGTGCCTGTTCTAAAGTGGCCGTCATGGGTTTCTCAAGATTCGTTGGAATACCCGCACTCAAAAACAGAGAAGCCAATTCAAAGTGATAGGTCGTTGAAGCCGCAATCGTTACCAAATCGACCTTTCCAATTAATTCCTTTGGATCGGAATAAAAGGGAACACCCAACTCCTTCGATCTTTGTTTTGCCAAGTCCAAGTTGGAATCACAAACACCCACAAGTTCAGATTGAGAATTGTTCTTATATTTTTGAGCATGAAAATGACCAAGATACCCAACACCAACAACAGCAGCCCTTAATTTTTTCATTAATAAAATCCTTTTCCCTCAACAAGGCTTTTCATTTCTATTTCAGTTTATTTCAAAGCACTTCAGTTTATTCCATTTCATTTTCAACGGAAGAAGCTTTTCCTCGTGAAATGGCAATTCCTCGTTTAGAAGATCTAATGAATTGAACAAGATAACTTATGTTTTCAGAAGGAATACATTCCATGGAAATTTTACTTAATGCCTCTTCAACTGTGCCCGTACCCATTACCAAAATACGGATAGCCTTATGAACATTTTGAACTTCCTCTTTTGAAAAACCTTTCCTAGCTAATCCCACCTTATTAGTGGCCCTGATCAAGGCATAGGTTCCTTGCGCACGACTGAACGGAAGAATGTCCTTATTAACCACAGAGCTACCAGCTATAAAGGCATTCTTTCCAACTCTTGTAAATTGATTAAAAGCACAAATCCCACCAATCACAACATTGTCTTCAATAATACAATGCCCTCCCATGTGAGAATCATTTGCCACGATCACATTATTTCCGATTTTACAATCATGTCCCACATGGGTGTAGGCCATAAAGTAACAATTATTCCCAATCTCCGTTTTTCCATCACCCTTGCTCGTTGCTAAGTTGACAGTGGAAAATTCTCTAAAGGTATTATTATTCCCAATAATTAATCGTGTGGGTTCAGATTTGTAAGTCACATCTTGAGGTGGCCCCCCAATTACAGCCCCCGGCATGATATGATTATTTTCTCCAATATCCAAGATTCCATACCTTGAACCAACGGTGGCATGACCCTCGATAAATGTTCCCTTACCTATTTTAATTTTTCCCTGAAGCAAGCAATAGGGGCCAATTTCGACATCAGGGCCAATTTCAACCTCAGGAGAAATAACACTTGAAGGATGAATTTTCATATAACTAACTATTTTTCTTTTTCAAAAGCTTTAACAACTTCATCTGTCAGATCATGGGAACTATCTATATATAAAACCATGGCTGTATTTTCAATAACGGCAGAATAACCTTTTTCTTTAGAAATTTTTTCGATTGTTTTTCTCATTTTTTCCAAAATAGGCTGAGTTAATTCTTGCTCTTTCTTCTGAATCTCTGATTGATTTTTTCCAACCACCTGTTGAAATTTCATCATCTCTTCACGAAACTCTTCTTGTTTCTTTATTAAGACCTCTTCGGAAAGAACACTTTTTTTCTTTTCAATATCCTCTTGCATCTTTTTCAAATCAGCTTCTTTTTTTTGTAATTCTTTTTTCTTTTTTTCAAAATCAGACTCTAATTCCGTTTTTGCTTTTTTCCCAGCCGCTGTTGCTTGAATTGCTTTTTGCATATTTACAACACCTAGCTTGAACTCAGCAGAAAAAGAAACCGAAGCGATATACAACAAACCAACTAACAATTTAGAATTAAAAGTCATAATTTCTCCTAAAATTAATAATCTTCTTAAAAATTGAAAACACACTAGCGGAATAATAACGACATTCTAAATAAAAGTCGACTCTTAAAATGGAGCGCCAATAGAAAACTCAAAAACGACGGCCTCATGCCAATAAGTATCTCTATTTAAAGGGAAACCCCACTCAAATCTTAAGGGACCAATAGGAGAAAACCAGCGAATACCAAAACCAGTATCTGCGAAAAAGTTTCCTTCAGTTATCACATCATTCGCCTGACCTACATCGTAAAAAGTCACTCCATACATTTGGGCTTCTCGAATTAAAGGAAACATCAATTCACCTTGATATATCAATTGCTGAGAACCGCCATAAAATCTCTTAGCTTTTTCATCTAAATCGACAGTTTCACCCTTGTCTTGAAGCTCTTTTTTAGCTTTTTGAGAAACAACTTGCTTACCTACTCGAGGGTAACGGTAACCTCTTAAACTGTAGGGACCTCCAAGCAAATACAATTCATTAAAAGGAGGATTACGGGTCGGATCTGTGGACTCGATCCGAGCGTAACTAATGGAATTACGAAAAACAACATCCCAAAAAAGATTCTTAAAAAATTTAAAATCTGTATTGGCTTTATAATATCTTAAATTTCCACCAAAAGGCCCAGTTACCGAATAGCCAAGCCTTGCATGAATCCCCTTGGAGGGCTTAAACCGATCGTTTCGAGTATCATAATCTAAACTCAAACCCAACAAACCAGCATCCCCTTCTGCCGTGTTCAATGGGAATAAATCAAAATCAGTAACCACAACATCATTCACTTTAGCTGCAAACAATCTGGTAGCTGAATAAGTGTAACTCGCATTAAATCTCAAGTAATCCCCCAAGGGATGTCCAAGGAAAATAGACCCACCCGTTTTGGTTTCGTCATAATCAGCACGTCCAGAATTTTCACTCCTAAAAACACGAAACCCCAGGGACCAAATGGAGTCACGAAAGTAAGGCTCAGTGAAAGAAACATCATACATGGAATAATTCTTTGCCAAGTTCAAACTCACACCCAAGTTTTGGCCACGCCCCAAAAAGTTTGTCTGCTGTACACTACCCTGTAAAGTAAATCCCTGAGAGCTTCCATAGCCAGCACCTACTTGAATTTGCCCGGTGTTTCTTTCTTTGATCACGACATCAATATTCATGATATCTAGTTTGTCTGGCGGAGTCGACGTTTTAAAATTCACCTCATCAAAAAAACCTAATCTTTGAATGTTTTCAAGAGACTGTCGTCGACGAGTCTCATTGTACAATTCCCCTTCGAGAATTTTCATTTCTCTTCTGAGAACTTTATCCCTGGTTTTAGAATTACCAACAATTTGAATGCGTCCGAAATAGACCTTGTTTCCCTTATCAAATTCAAAAACCAAATCAACTTTTCTTTCTTTTTCTTTCACTTTCCACTGTGGATTCACATTCGCAAAGGCATAGCCAAGATCTCCATATTTAGCTTGCAAATCGACCAGATCCTTTTGAAGAACATCGTAGGCAAAAATTTTATTTTCATCCAACTTGATTGTTTCTAACAGTTCATCTCTGGAAAATAAAACATCCCCAGAAAAATCAATCTCACCCACTTCAAATTGCTCACCTTCTTCAATATGAATAGTGATATAGATCCCTTTTTTATCAGGAGTAACGGTGACCTGAGGACGATCAATTTTGGCCTGAATATATCCCTGATTAAAGTAAATAAATCGTATACCTTGTATCCAACGTTCAAACATATCTTGCTTAAACTGGCCAGAACCAGATAACCCAGTGAAAAAACCTTCTTCTGAAATAAGTTGATCAATGATCAAAGCAGAGTCAGAGAGCTTCTTGTTTCCTAAAAAAGTAATTTTCTTTACCTTGACACGGTCGTTTTGTTTAAGGTTTATTTTTAACTTTACTGTCTCATTTTTGACAAGGTCTTCAGTTTTAATATCAATTTTTGCAAGAAAGAACCCTTTATCTTCGAAATATTTTTGAATCTTTTCCTGGCCTTCTTTAAGTTTGGCCATATTTAAGATCTCGAATTCCTTCACCCCTAGAGCTTCTTGAAGTTCTTCCTTTTTAACATCTTCTGATATACCCTCCCAGCTGATTTCAGCAATGGAAGGCTTTTCAAAAACTTTATATTTTAAAACAAAACCATCTGCAATTTCTGTTTTGTTAACTTCAACATTGAAGAAAAAACCTGATTTAAATAATTGGGTCACATCTTCTCTTAAGTTTTCCCTTAATTCTTCTTTTGAGTAGGATTGACCCACTTTAAGCTTAATTCGGTTGAGAATAGCATCCTTTTCAATTTTTCGTTGCCCCTCAATTTGAATGTCTCTTAAAAAAGATTTCTGAGTAAGTAATGGGACCTCTTCTTTATTCTTAATTTTAGATTGAGATATTTTTTTTGCAAGAGTCTTTGGCGTTGTTTTCTCTTTAGAAAAAGATGCAGAAAAGCCAAATATAAATCCAAGAACTATTATTACTTTTAATCTTTGATAACCACATAGCATGATTGAAAGAATATTATCTTTTACAAGATGACTCACAACTAAAAAAGCAGTGTGTTAGGGCCCTTAATTCCAGTTTCCATCTTTCAAATGCATCACTCTAGGAAATTTTTGTGCAAAGTGGAGATCATGTGTGACAACCACTAAAGTAATTTTTAATTGCTCTCTGATAAGAAAAAATAATTCTTGAATCTTTCGACTATTGATGGAGTCTAGATTTCCCGTTGGTTCGTCGGCAAAAATAATTTTGGGATGGCGGATAAGCGCCCTAGCAATGGCAGCCCTTTGCAATTCACCACCAGACAATTGATTTGGATAATGGTCCATGCGATCCCCCAATCCAAGCATATTTAAAATCTCTTTGGCATAGTTTGCAGCTTTTATCATATTTTGATTTGCAATACGACAAGGCAATAGAACATTTTCAATAGCTGTCAATTCCCTTAGCAAATGATGGAACTGAAAAACAAAACCCATAGTTTGATTTCGGAACAAAGAAACCTCTTCATCTGATAAATCAAAAAGATTTTTTTCCTGATAAATAAGCTCTCCGCTATTGGGCTTGTCCAAAGTTCCCAATATTTGCAGCAAAGTTGATTTTCCCGAACCACTACTTCCTACGATCCCTATGGCATCCCCAACTTTGATATCTAAATTAACTCCTTTTAAAATCTCTAATTCGCTGGAACCTTGTTGATAACTTTTATAGATATTTTCTGCTGACAATAAATTACTACCCATACCTTAAACCCTCGACGACTGTTAACCTTGAGCTTCTATACGCTGGCGCTAAGGTTGCTAAATAGCAAATGATTAAAGTCGCAATGCCAATAGCACTCAGGTCCAACCATCTTATTTCAATAACAATATTATCAATTTTATAAACAGAGCCAGGAATTAAATCAAAAATCCTTTGCCCCCACATAAACAACTGACACAAGATTAAACCGAGCACATTACCTAATACAAAACCAAAGGTGCCAAGAAACAACCCTTGCAATGTAAAAATATGCAACACTTGCTTTTGCGAAACGCCTAAAGTTTTGAGAATAGCAATGTCATTATTTCTTTGAATAACACCCACATAAAGCGTCGAAGAAATATTAAAAGCTGCGACAATAACGATAATTAAAACAACAAGAAAAATAACAACCCTTTCAATTACCACGGCATCAAAAAGATTTTCATTCACGTCTTTCCAGTCTCGAATCCAAAACTCAGGCCCTAATTTTTTTGCTAAATGAAAAGCAGTTTCTCTGGCTCTGTCCAAGTCATAGGTCTTAATTAATAATCCCGTATAACGGTTGCCCACTAATGCCACCTTTTGCGCTTCCTGGATATCAACAATGATGGATCGTTCATTCCATTCATGTTTCCCTAAATCTAAAATGGCTGAAATTCTAAATTCACCCATTTGCCTCTTAAAAACCCCTGGATTAAAATTATCCGTTATTGGAACAACAATTTTAAAGACATCACCAACCTTAAAATTCATTCTTTTCGCAATGCCTTTACCTATGAAAGCACCAGGAAAACCATTTTTTTCAGAAAGAGAATTCTCGCCGTTAATAATTCTAGATTTTATATTTAAGACCTCATTATATTTATCTTTATCGACCCCTTGAACTAAGACGCCAGAAATTTGTCCCTGATTTGCTAACACCGCTTCTAAATATAAAAACCTTGTAGTGACTTTTATTTGCGGTTCTAGACTCATTAAACTTGCTTCAAATTCTTGCCAATTTGGATTTGACTTAGGTCGTTCTATAACCTGAATATCCCCAGTTACATCTGACATGGTTTTTTTCAAGGTGGACTCAAAACCACTCATCACGGCCATTGAAACAAAAAGACAGGCAACACCCAGAATAAGACCCAATAAACTTAAAGGAGTTGAACCTCCAAAAAGTGCTTTTTTTGTGAATAGTAATTTCCAAGCAATATAAAATATATTTTTATTAAACATTTGAATTCTGCATTGTGGATTTTAAATAGGCCATAATAAATTCTTCAAGGTCTCCATCCATAACATCCTGAACTTGGCTTGTTTCATGGTCCGTACGATGATCTTTGACGAGCTGATAAGGATGCATCACATAGGATCTTATTTGCGAACCCCACTCGACGGCTTTCTTCTGGGAATTCATTTCATCTTTCTCTTTATTCCTTTTTTCTAATTCTTTCTCGTACAGTTGAGCCTTTAACATTTTTAATGCTTTTTCGCGATTTTGAATTTGTGATCTTTGCGTTTGACATTGAACAATGATTCCGGAAGGCAAGTGATACATTCTGACTGCAGAATCTGTTCTATTAACGTGCTGCCCACCAGCCCCACTGGATCGAAATGTTTCAACTTTTAAATCATCCGGCTTAACTTCAATTTCTATACTGTCGTCTACTTCCGCCCATGCAAAAACAGATGCGAAAGAAGTATGCCTTCTTGCATTGCTATCAAAAGGTGAAATTCGAACCAAGCGATGAACTCCACTTTCTGCTTTTAAATACCCATAAGCATAGGGACCCTCAATAAGAATCGTGCAGGATTTAACACCCGCCTCATCTCCATCATTACGATCGATAAGTTCATACCGGTAGCCTTTTTTATCACAAAATTTCATATACATTCTGAGCAACATTTCCGCCCAATCACAGGACTCAGTGCCACCAGCTCCTGAGTTTATTGACAAATAGGTGTTATTTGGATCTAACTCTCCATTTAGAACCCTTTTTAATTCTAAAGATTTTCCAAGCTCTTCGATTATTTTTAATTCCTGTTTAACTTCTTTAAAAGTGCCCTCATCTTGTTCTTCGACGGCCATTTCTAAGAGAACTTTGGCATCTTCGAGCCTTTTGTAAAAAGAGTCCCACTCTTCAATGGATTTAATTAAAAAGGATTTCTCTTTATTAAGTTTTTGCATTTCCAGAGGCTTTTCCCAAATAGCAGGATTTTCTGAGGACATAACGACCTCTTCCAAACGCTTTTTCTTCGCGTCCAGGTCAAAGATACCCCCTGATCTCTTTTGATAAAACATCCAAACTACTCATTTTTCGATTCACATCACTCAGCTCTGCGACTAAAGACATGGCATTAAGTCCTTTTCTTTTTGTCTGATTTGGGTTTGGATTTGGGTTTGGGTTTGGGTTTGAATTTGGATTTGGACTTGGCTATGGGTTTGGCTTTCGTTTTGGAATGAGTTTTAGAATTCAGCTTTTCATTTGCTTTTGCTTTTTCCTTCGGTTTTACTTTAGGCGCCCCTTTTGCCTCAACATTCACATTATCCCTGTCGCTTTTTTTATTTGTTTTCTCGATTGTTTTTATATTCTTTTTTGGACTCCTTATGATTTCAAAAACATCATCTTGAATTCCCATCATTAAAGTTTCGTTTTCTTTACTCTTTTCATGATCATAACCAAGTAAATGTAAAACTCCATGTAGGAGCGTGTAACCGAACTCATCTTCACGACTGAGTCCATGTTCAGCAGCCTGTCTTGTAATAACCTGAGGACATAGAACCAATTCACCAAGTGAATCTGGATCTTCAGAATCAAAACTTAAAATATCTGTCGGATAATCTTTACAACGGTAATTCCAATTTAGCTTTTTGGCATCATTTTCATTTAAAAAAACCAAACCTACTTCTTTGCCTTTTTTATCAATAGAAAGAACATTTTTCTTTAAAAGTTCGATCGTTATGTCTTTGACCCACTTTAATAAGGCTTCTTCAGGCAACTCCATTCCTGAATCATTAATAATCATAGGTTTCATTTTATTCCTTTCACTGAGGCCTTCCTCATTCTTAGAGGTTGACTGAAACGTCTTAAGAGCTTTCAAACAACCTCTTATCCTGAAAAAGAATAATGTAAAAAGGGAAATAGTTAAAGTAGTTTATTCAAACTAAATTTAATTCGCTGAACTTATATACCCAAGCCCTCCCCCTGAACTTCGGGGGTAGTCAATTCGTTGATGGTAAATCCCTAAAAGGATTTTAACAAAAGCTTGTTCTACTTTGGATAAATCTTTAAGCGTCAGATTACACTGGTCAAGCTGACCATCGGTAAATTTTCGCTGCACGATATTCCTGACTATATTTTGTAACCTCGCTGGGGTCGGCTCATCTAATGACCTAGCGGCCGCCTCAATACTGTCCGCCAACATCACCAAAGCAGATTCGCGAAATTGCGGCTTTGGACCTGGGTACCTAAACTCATCCTCTGAAATAACAGAATCTGCATCTTGTTTAAGCTCAAGCGCTTTATTATAAAAAAACGAAATCAATGTCGTTCCATGATGTTGGACAATGCCATCAATAATCGGCTTACCGAGCTTGTGTTTCATTCCCAACTCTACACCATCCTTAATATGAGCAACAAGTAAGGTTTTGCTCATGAATGGAGAGATCTGATCATGAGGATTAATTCCAGGTTTTTGATTTTCAATAAAGTACTTTGCATGCTCCATTTTTCCAATATCGTGATAATAGCTCATGACTTTTGCAAGCAATGGATTCGCCCCAATATCCTCGGATGCAGCTTCCACCATGCTTCCAACCATCATGGAGTGATGATAGGTTCCAGGTGACTTAATCAACATATCTTTTAATAAGGGATGGTTTAAATTTGATAGCTCTAACAGTTTAACATCCGTAGTGTAATTAAATATCGATTCAACTAAAGGGATACTCATCATGGCTACCAAAGAGCTAAATATACCCCCCAAAAAACCGGCTAAAACCAATAAGTAAATATCACTTAACGACTCGTCCTGCTCCAGTCTTGAAATAAAAGCTAAAAAAACTATCAGCAAACCATTAATAGCCCCGGTTCTGACTCCCGCCAAATAAATATCATTTCTTTTCTTACAGTTAAAAACCCCTCGAGCTGCAGCAACCCCTCCCACCAAAGAAACGATACCAAAAGTGTAATTGAAATCCTCCATAACACCCAGGACAAGTGACAGAAAAGCCGTAAATAACCAAACCACCTCTCCGGATTGAATAATCAATCCGACAATCATTGGGCCTGCCGCGATAGGAGCCGCAAATAAAAAAACAGCATGAGTAAAATAAGCGCCTAGTTTCGTCACAAAAGTGGCATCGGCAATAAACATGTAAAATTTTGTCAAAAAGATCACGCAAACAGTGATAATCATCATGACAAAAATATCCTTTGTCTCGACTCTCACTTTATTCATTGTAAACCTTCGAATATAGGAAAAAAATACTAAAATGCAAACCGATAACAATAAAGCCAAAGAAATAGCCATCAGGTCTTTTTTTCTATCCGACTGAAGGCTTTCAATTTGTTTTAATACTGCCATATGGAAAGGTTGAATACTCGCCCCTTTAGCAGCAATCACCTGATTTCGTTTAATGGAAATCATGATTGGTAAAACGGAGTCTCTTGCCTTTTGCTTCCTAGAAGTTAATTCTTGCTTATTCAACGTTAAGTTAGGCACCAAAAGAGATCTTGTTAAATAAAGTAAATTTGATTTGTCTGTTTCATTAAGTTTTTCTAAAGAAACTCTATCCTCAAGCCTGAAAAGATCAGGGTTCTGTAAATCCAAAATTTCCCTTTTGTGAACAGGAATTTCTTTCCCTAAATTATTTTTGTGAATAACCTTGGCAATAACTTGGTCCTGTCCTACGGGAACATAACGGTCAGGAGAGTCTGCAATTTTTTTATCATACCAGTTATCCAAATTTCTAATCAGAGCATTTTCAATTTTAGAATTAAATTTAGCTTCAATAAGCCACTCAAACAGATAATCAGCGATAGGAACACTTAGCTCTTTTTCAAACTGAATTTTGAAAGTAAATAAATCCTTGATCCTCTGTTGCTGCTGGGAAAACCCCTTTGGCCAAGGTGAATCTTTTAAATGAGCTCTCATGAATCTAAATGACCGATAAACATTACCTGCCAAACGATCAAAGACCGTCGTATCGTAGTCATATACAACAGAGGTGGAGTTTTCTGCTCTTAACCTTTTATCCTCAGTGGTTACCTCGTCAGTCATTTCAAAATTTATGGGAGAAACAACATCTACATTGGCAATATCACCCACTTTAAAATTATGAGGAATTTTAATTTGAAAAAAAATCAGATAGGATAATAAGAGGCAGAATAATAATACAATTAAAACCTTTCTTATAGAAAACTTATCTTCTAACCAATTTAACTTCTTGCCAAAAAACGTTTTTTCCAAACCTAATTGATGTACCCAATCTAAGTACTTGTGACTTGGATCCTCATAATTAATCCGACTAAAAGAAGACTTTTTGTTATCCTGGTTCATAGGTTCTTTTGAACGCATCGGCTAATTTCAAAAATAATTGTATTGAATATATTTTAGTTTTATACAAATCTAGACCCTTGTCAGGATTATAATATGCCCAAACCTCCCTTATCAATGAATGAATTCTCTTCTCTAATGCAAATCGTTAAAGACTTGCGAGGTCCAGATGGATGTCCTTGGGATAAAGAACAAACTCATCAAAGTCTAGCACCTTTTGCCATCGAAGAGCTCTTTGAAATGATTGAAGCTCTTGAATCTAATAATGATATCGACTTTAAGGAAGAGCTGGGAGATGTCTTATTCCAAGTGGCTCTCCACTGCCAATTGGCTGCAGAAAGGGGAGCCTTTACTTACCAAGACGTCATTCAAACCCTTTCAGAAAAATTGATCCGAAGACATCCCCACGTTTTTGAAAATGGACCTAAAAAAGATATCCATGAAGTCTGGACTCACTGGGAAAAAATTAAAAAAGAAGAAAAGAAAAACAAGCAGCGAAATGATTCCTTTTTTGATTTTCCAAAGCAACTTCCAGCCCTCCAACGAGCTCATAAAATCGGAGTTAAAGGTCAAAAGTTGCACTTTGATTGGAAACTTCCAGAAAATGTTTTTGCCAAGGTTCTTGAAGAACTTAATGAACTTAATTTTGAAATACAAAACAAAACGGATCAAGCCATCTCACAAGAAAAAATTCAAGAGGAGTTTGGCGATTTATTATTTAGTCTGGCTCAGTGGGCAAGGCATCTGGGAATAGAACCGGAACAATCCCTCAGACTTGCAAATCAAAAATTCGAATTTAGATTTGAGAAAATGATGAAACTGGCCCAGGCAAGAAATCTAGTGTGGGATGACTTATCTGATTTCGAAAAAGAAAGACTTTGGCAAGAAATCAAACTTGACATTTAATCTTTACACTCATGAAAATAAAGTTGTCTTTAAAAATATAAAACAACTACAAGAAGGGTACCTATGTCCGATCGTAAATTCACCAGATTTCAACCCGATGAGAATTCCGTAGCTCTTGTCGATTTTAAGGCGACAACTAAAGAGTTCAATCCAACCCTTACAGCTCTCATTTTAAATGAATCGTATTCCGGTTGTTCAATTCTTCTGGCTTGCAATGATTTAGTTAAACTCAATTCAAAATTGAAAATAAAAATTGGCAATTTACATACGATGAAGGCCGAAGTTGTTTGGTGTAAAGTGCTTGAAGAAAATATTCAAAAAATTGGGATTAAACTTTTAGAATAATGACGGATAACTATTCGTTTCTTTTTTTTAATTCTAAAATCCATAGCATTCAATTAGGTAGAGATTTAACTAAGCATATAAAACGAGGACATCGCTGGGTATTTGCAAGTAGTTTTGATCCTAAAATCAACTTTAAATCGGGCCTTTACTTCTTAAAATACAAAGAAGAAATTCTAGGCCTTGGAATTTTACAATCAGAGACCCAGCTTCGATTTCGAATTATTTGTTTTTCTGATGACTGGTTTTTCAATAAAAATAATCCAGAAAAAACCTTACAAATAGCAATGGAAACACAGTGGAAGAAAGCCCTTGGATTAAGAGCTCTCTTTAACTTAGATGAAACCAATTCTTTTAGACTCATTAATGGCGAAGGCGATGGCTTTCCGGGCATGGTTATTGATATTTATGGCGACACTGCCGTCATAAAGTATGACCAACCCCTCCTTGAACAAATTTGGGAAAAAATGGCCATCTCAAGGAGAATCCTTGCTGATCTCTCTCAGATTAAAAATGTTTATTTTAAAAGACGAAATAGCTCAGAAAACAAAGGCGAGATCTTGTTTGGCCAATTGGAACCTGAAACTATTTTCAAAGAGAATAAACTGATTTTTTCAGCTAATATCAAGGAGGGCTCAAAAACAGGTTTTTTTTTGGATCAAAGAGATAACCGACAACATATTAAAACCTTTGCAAAAAATAAATCGGTTTTAAATCTATTTAGCTATACTGGAGGGTTTTCCCTTTCTGCTGCCTCAGGGGAAGCAAAAAATGTAACTAGCGTGGATATTGCCCCTGCCGCCATAGCTGCTATTGATAAGAACTTTTCACTCAATCCTTTTAAAACGATCACTCAGAACATAGCCATGGATGCCTTTGTCTACGTTGAAGAACAAATAAAAGCGAAAGCTAAATTTGATATGGTCATAACGGACCCTCCTAGTTTTGCACCAAATGAAGCTTCAGTACCTCAAGCCATTTCAGCTTATACAAAAATTTTTTCTGACTCATTAAAATTGGTATCTCCTAATGGCTTTTTTGCAGCAAGTTCTTGCTCGAGCCATATCACTTTAGCTAATTTCCTAGAGATCCTCAGAGAGGCCTTTTCAAAAAATAGAAAAAGAGGAACCTTGATCCTTCAAGGAGGGCAACCTTTTGATCACCCCTATCCTTTAGCTATGGAAGAATTAAAATATCTAAAATTTGCTCTTTTTCAAATTTAAAATCACAATCCAGGGTCATAGGCGTATCCCGTGCGCAGGAGGCTATGTCTTGATTAGTTTTATAAAGAACTTTTGTCCTTTAATTCGCCCTTCTTTTAATCGATCTTCAGCAATAAGAGCTAGCTCCGTGGCAATCGCCACGTAAGAGATATAGTCCTGGATTTCAATTTTTCCAATTTTGTTCCCAGGAATATTTCCCTCAACTCCGGTCAAAGCTCCAAGGATATCACCGGGTCTCAGTTTGTTTTTTCTGCCACCTGAAATGGATAAGGTTTGCATGGCTGCCAGCCAAAGGCTCGATGGTAAACCATGTTGATTTTTGTAACCCAAACTGGGCCTATTTATTTTCACCTTCAATCTTTCAACATAATCCAAAATATCTTTCTCTTCATTAGGACGGATGAGTGTAACCGCCGTACCTTTTTTACCCGCCCTACCCGTTCTGCCAATTCGATGAATATAAGTCTCTGGCTGCAGTGGAAAATCATAATTAATAACTAACTCCAAGTGATCAATGTCCAAACCTCTTGCCGCTAAATCTGTAGCTACTAAGATGCGATAACTTCCATTTCTAAAAAGCGCCATGACCTTATCACGATCTGCTTGTTCTAAATTTCCGTGAAGGGCCGCGCAACTAGCTCCTTTTTCTTTTAGGCTTGATACCAATTCATCAACAACCACCTTTTGGTTACAGAAAATGAGGGTCGCTGCCGATAAATGTTGTTGTAAGACTCGATATAAAATATTCAATTTACTTTCATTGTTGTCGGTATTGGCATCGGCATATTCATAGTAGATCTGATCGATCAAACTTAAATCTTCGTCTTGATCTTCAATACTTATTTTTATAGGGTTTTTCTGATAATTCTGACTTAACTTTTCAATTGAATCCGGAAATGTTGCAGAGAAAAAAACAGTTTGCCTCATTTGAGGGACTTTATTTATAATCGCACGAATATCTGCTTCAAATCCTAATTCTAACATTTTGTCTGCTTCGTCCAAAACTAATGTTGAAATTTGATTTAAAAAAAACTTGCCTTTATATATTAAATCTAAGATGCGCCCAGGAGTTCCAACTGCAATATGAATACCTTTAGATAAAGAAAAGGCTTGCTCTCTTACTGGTTGTCCCCCTGCCAATAACAAAACTTGCATGCCATCAAGTTTTCGCCCTAACCGTCGGATCTCCTTTGTGACCTGTTGACCAAGCTCCCTTGTTGGACAAATGATTAATGCCTGTGGATCTCTAACTTCAAGTTGTAATTTTTCTAAAATAGGAAGAACAAACGCAGCTGTTTTTCCACTGCCTGTTTTTGATTTCCCTATCAAATCTTTTCCAGAAAGCAAAAGGGGCAAAGACTGAGACTGTATGGGTGTCATGCTTGAAAAACCAACTTCTGCCAGTACACTTAAAAGTTCAGATTTTAAATTTAAACTTGAAAAGTGGCTATGTTTTTCACTTTGATTTTCATTTTGATTTTCATTTTGTTGCAAGAACGACCTCATTTAAAAAATGCCAACCTAACCTGAGTTGGCATTTTATTGCAATTAATTTAGCTAGAAATCTCTAGATTTCTTTGAGAAAGGTACAGGTTGTATCTTTCTGCTCGCTTTAATCTTTTTCTTGGTATATACTTAAAGAAGTAGCCTTTAGAAGATTTGTGTCTTGTTGTGCTTTAAAGGATTTTAGGTTCCAAGTTAGGTTCCATCTTTTGTTTGATCTTATGTTATTAGATCTTATTTTAATAGATCACTGTGTTTGTGACGGAGTGAATGTCTTTATAAAAACTGATTGTCTGTTTTGATGGTATTCGATTTTATTGTACTTTAACTCAAACTATAAGGAGCTTTACTTATGAAAATACAGATTGTTTCCTTTAACTGTCTCTTGAAAAACAAATTAGGAAAAATAATTAGCTCTACATTTAACAAAGATATCTTAACGGGTGGAGATTTAAAAAAACAAGAGCTTGCGGCTCTTTCTGTGGCTTTACAAAATTTGAAAAAAGGAGAAAAAAGAAAGATCATTCTCATGGCCTCTGAAGCTTATGGTTATTATGATCCAAATTTGGTCTTAACTATGCCTCGAAACTCTTTACCTCAAGTTAATACATTAAAACTTGCCGAGCCACCCATTATCATAGACGTGGATGGAAAACGCCATCCCTTTCGAGTCACAGAAGTGACTCCAGAAAATATTGTTCTTGATGGGAATCACCCCTTAGCGGGACAAGATCTCGTGTTTGAAATCGAAACTCTTGCCGTCAGAGATGCTACGCCAGAAGAGATATCAGGCTCTAAGTTAAAAACCAGAACTGAGTCTCATCACTAGAAGCGCGTTTCAATTTGAAGCGCGTTTCAATTTGAAGCGCGTTTCAATTTGAAACGAATTTCAATGAATTTGCCTTGATGTGAAACGCTACCTTACTGGAAGTTTATTTGTAAGAAAAATTGCTGTATAGTTGTAGTGGGAGCTGTCTTATTTTTTTTCAATTTTAATTTTGAATTTAAAATATTAGACCTAGCGAATGAAAGGTAAAATCTCATGAGAATATTAAAAATTGTTTTCCTCTTTTTTTCGCTTTTCATTTCAGTTGTTTTATCGGGATGCGGTAAGATGAGCTATCTAGTAGAAGATTCACTTTTTTCTTCCAACGCATCTTCAGTGAAAGTTTCTGATTCTTCTGATAATTTTTCTGAAAATGCGCAGCTCTGCTCAGGAGAAATGGCATTAACTGTAAATTCAGAAAGCCAGCCTGCTGGAGAGTACATTTTAGAAGTCAAACCCAATCAAATAAATTGCAACTTCTATTTTGATGTGAGAGGCGCCGGTGGTGGAACCTCTAGCCTAATGAGCTTGGGTGGTAATGGCGGACGAAATTACTTCTCGTTCACTCCTGGGCAAACCGGATCATTTAAAATTGTTATCGGTGCAGGAGGTAAATCTATATCCTCCGGCATGGGTGGATCTGGCGGTGGAGCCAGCTCTGTGATATTTGATCCAGATCTTCGTCCAGATATGGAAGATGCATTTACACTCAGCATAGCTGGTGGAGGTGGAGGCGGAGGCAGCGGAAGTGAAGATGTTACTTCTAATTACAACGCCAATACCTTGCCAAATGGAGGAAACGGCGGTGGAGATGGTCCCGGCGGAATAGCTAACACCTCTATGGTGGGTGGTTCGGGTAGCACTTTGCCACCCAATGAATTCATTTCTGGAGGCCTTTGCTTTGGTCTTTGCCAAGGAGGACCTGGAGGTGGCAACGGTGGATTTGGCAAAGGTGGTGGGTATGGTGGGTACCAAGCTCTTGGCGGAGGTAGTGGTGGCGGTGGCCTCGACGGTGGCGCTTCTGGCGGCCCCCAGTCTACTTTACAGACCAATGGTTCTAGTTCATTTTACTACAGCCCAGGAAATGGTGGTTCTGGAAAGGTCTTTTCCGTAAAACCCCCAGGAATTTTAACTAAAATAGATAGCTCTTCTGATCAGGCGCAATTAGATTCCCTTATTTTTGGAGGAATGGGTGGCAGTTTAAAATCACAATCTAAAGGTCAAGATGGTAGCGTTTATATTTTAATAAAATCAATTTGATTTAATCTTCCTATGAGACTTAAAATTAAGATGAGGTTCGGGGTCTCTTTGTTGTTAACAGTGGAGGATTTTTGTCAGAAAAATGTTGTCGTGTTGTTTTAACTGGTGGACCTGGAGGTGGTAAAACAACGGCTGCAGATTTATACAGAAGAGAAATTGGTGACCAAGTCATTGTGGTTCCTGAAGCAGCAACCTTACTCTATATGGGAGGATTTCCCCGTGGCGGAGTGAATGGGGTTCGCCGGGCCACCCAAAGAGCCATTTACCAAGTCCAGACTAATCTCGAAGATGCCCAAAGTTCATATTATAAAAACCGAGTTTTGCTCTGTGATAGAGGGACTGTAGATGGCGCCGTATATTGGCCAGACACCCCAGCAGATTTTTTCAATCATCTAGGAACGAGCTTAGAAAAAGAGCTGTCTAGGTATGATGCCGTCATCTTTTTTGAAACAGCAGCCGTTGGAGGTATTTCAATCGAAGGTGGCAATCCGGCTCGCATAGAGTCCTTGGAAGAAGCGCTGGAACTCGATAAAAAACTGAAAGCTCTTTGGTCGCAACACCCCCAATTTGTTTTTGTTCCCCACAACATCTCTTTTATTAAAAAAGTGACTACCGGGCTCGAGGCTATGGCAAAAATCATAACCCAAAAACACAGAGGACAGCACTCTTTTTAGGCAGTAGGCGAATTTATAGGAATTTGCCTTATTCCTTTGGAGGATTTGACCTTTGCTTCTTTACTAAAGTCATAATTTTTTTAATTTGAACATTAATTTTTTGAGCCACCTCAAGTTCCCTCAAGGCTCTTATTTCATTTAGATGAAGTAGCAACCTGGTCATTGTTAAATCCATTGTCGTAACAATATTTGCTAAATCATGAATAAATTTAGCCGGCTTTATTTTACTCGCACTCATTTTAGGATCTATAATTTTACTTTCTTTTTGACGAGAGGAAATCACTTCAAAAATCTTTTGAACCAGATCTTCTGATTTAAATGGTTTGGCAATAATCCCATCAACCATATTTGCAACATTGACAACAATTTCACCTTGCAAAAATCCACTCACTAAAATAATGGGAGTCTCTGAATTTAATTGCTTCGTCGCCTTTGGATTCTTTAATTGCTGAATGAGTTTAATGCTAGAATGTTTCCCAAGTTGAAGATCAAATACCAAACAAGAAAATCTTTGATTGTTTAACTTTAAAACGGCATTAGAAAAAGTAGTTGCTAAGACGACTTTCAGATCTTCAGACTTAGACATATCCTCGATCAACGCATTCGCAAGATCAATATCATCTTCCACAAGAAGAATCCACTTTTTAGAAAGACTCATGACACTCTCCCCTTTTAGGGCCCGCCCTCACTTAAATCTATGATACTAATTTCTTAGATTCAATAACTATATCGTTTCCAATTGGATGGACTCTAAATGATTGGACTCTATTTATTAGACCAGTACTAAAAATCTAGCGGCGAAAATAATAATGAGAACTGCATTGGGACCTTAAACCGACAGTCTTGGGAATCTCAAAAGGGGGCAGTTTTAGTCTGTTTCGATGAGTTTCAATTACTTTTAAGATTCTCGTTTGATTCTCAATAGGCTCTATGGTCGGATTTACATCAGATCTTCTAGCTGAATTATAGAGATAAGCATTTATTTTATCACTTGATGCGATTTGATCTTTTACTTCCTGCATTTGCTTATCTGTTGTAAAGGCTCCATTATCGATGTCAATTAAACCTGGGTGCATTTTTTTTAAACCTTCAGAAAATAATTCCCACAAATAGAACTCAACATAATCAATCATCTCAACCGGAGGATCAAACCCCATTTCTTCCAAAGCAATACCAAAAACACTTCTCCATGAATTATTTTTTAAATCAGCTAAATTCTTAGGAAGTGATTCTTTATACATTCGTACCAAATCCTCATTGGTAATTACTGTATTTCCCTTCTCATCAATACTTTCATATTCTTTTCGAATATCGGGTCTAAAATATCCTTTACCGGCGCTGTATATGGAAACATAAAAATCATCCCATTTTTTTCCAGAGTAATCTGCCAAAATATTTAGTGAATAATAAAACTTATTAAACACGTCCGGATCCCCATTTGAAAATTGAGTAGCCACTTTTAATCCTCCTGATGCCCAATGATGACCATCAGTTATAAAATAACTGCCATCGGGAGCAATCCAAGCAGGTAAAACCCTAGAACCAACAGCTTCAATCAATGAAATTTTCTTTTCATTTGCAACTCTATTTATTTTTGCAATTGAAAAGTCAACATGAGCTTTTCCCACGTCCGTTTGGGTAGGATGAATATTATTTAAATTAGCTTTTATCATTTTATTTTCAAAACCTTTGGCAACCTCTATCAATATCAATAACAAAAATAATATTTTTTTCATACTCATTCATCCTATTCACTTTATAGTTACGGGACTTTATAAACTATTTTCCCCCAAGCTTCTTCTGTCATAAAAACTAATGTAAAAATAACATACCTAAAAATTCAATGTAAAATCAATTTGTTAAGGTAGGCACTTACGACAAAAGTTGAGAAACAAATTTTGAACAAAAAAGAAAAGAACCAACAAAGTGAGAATTAATTTCATAAATCATCATGACGATTAGGGCTTTGCCATTTTTTGTCCAATTGTGAAAATATCTACAGTAGAAATTTCAAATGCCTTTCATTACAATAATCACTGAAAAACGTATTTTGGATTCTGAATGTGTCAAAAAAGCTCGTGATTTAAAAGTAGATATTGTTTGCAGATGATCAATAGAAGGGATACCAGTGAAATGCTTTAAGAGTATAATATCAAGACTCGTCCCGTTCTTCTCGATGATATTTATATTGATTTCTTCAGAGAATCCAGTTGGCGCTACAGAAATGAGACAGCCCTCGATAGCCCAGCGAGTAAGTGCCAAACTGAAAGGTCTACTTTGGCCACAAATTACTTTTTTAGCTCCGCCACCCAATACTTTTTTTCTGAACCCCCTGCCTAGTTTTCGAAGCCTCAAAGACGGAGCCAGAGTTAAAGTTGTCGGTCAGTCAGATCCATTTATTGCAAATGTATTTACTTTGGAAAATGGTGCCGTCCATTACAGTGATAAATTGGGACAATCTGAAGTCTACATAAATGATCGATTTGAAAATATATTGCTAGATTACTCTTGGAACAACCAGGGCGGCGAAAGTGGTGTTGTGACATCCTTTGACGGGAATGCAATCCCTCTGGCCTATAGTGAAATGATTTCAGTTAGGGCTTCGCAAATAAGCAGTCCCATCATGCATCGTCTTGTTAATCAAGTGACGGCTGCCTCACGCCCATTTTTAATTGACCTAGTGCACACTCATCCCGGCTATGAATACATTTCCTATTACGGAAATGAAAAAAGAGACCTTAATTACAAAGTTAGCGCTTTGAGCAGTGATGATTTTGTTGAAACATTTTTGATCAGCCAAAGAATGATAAATATTTACGTGCGGATTAGAGCTGTGTTACCCAACGGTTATAATTATTCGATGACATTTCTGAACGGAAATCGAGTTAAGGATCCATTGTATGAAAAGTCAAGGCTCGGCAAAGAAACCAAGGAATTTTATTTCAAAACGCGATTTCCCGAAATTAAAATAGATTCTGATCTGAGAGCAAAAATACTAAAAGCCAGCATGCTAAGTGAGTTAGAAAAATATGCCAAAGAATCAAATCAAAAGGCCTTAGCGGATAATTTATTGGCAAGTGTCGGAGTGCCTAAAACCGAAGAGAACTATGAACTTTGGAGGCTCAATGCAGAAAGCCTCCTGGCTGAAGGAGAACCCCATGACACAGCGGTAAAGGCACTCAAGGATCATTATATTTACATAAGAAATGATAGGGTACTTTCGGCAGCGGGAATTTCAATTGCAGATCACCATCGAGACCTATATTTACTTACAGTTGATTCTCTGGCAGCCCAAGGATTTAGCGAAAGTCACATAGTCGAGCAGATTCAAAGGGTCATTCAGCAGCTGAAAGCTGACAGGGATATCTATAAATTGGAAGTCGGTCACAACTTGAAACCGACTTCAAGGACATGTTCAGAATTCTATTTATGAGCGCGGCTTTGGGGCGGCCTTTGGGTCTCTAACTTTTCATGGGGTGCCGTAAAAAGTAATACATAAAGAAGAAATTGCCCAAGCCCTGAGTCTTTGATTTGATTGATGTTGCAAAAAAACTAAATCAAGGAGCGTCAGGGAATGGACAT
>JAFLCC010000011.1 GCA_017302835.1 Deltaproteobacteria bacterium
TTGTTTATACTTTGGAATTAAATTGAAATCTGGACCTGTTAAAACTTAAAGTCTTACTTTAAGTAAAAGTTGAAATTATCTAAACCTAGTTTTCCACATATTTCCCACTAATTTTAGAAAGTTCCCGAAGATCATCAAGGCTGCCATTTTTTAATGGGTGTCTTATTTAAATTCAATTAAATTGTACAAGGTGCTTTGTATTCGTTTATATATGGTACGAGAAATGCTGACGTTTTAATGGACCCATTCCATTGAGGTATTATGACATCTTATCAGCTGCATACCATTTGTATCTCCCTTATTTTGGGTTTGCAGTTTTCAGCTGTGGCTAACGAATGTGTATCGATCTATGCCGTCAATGAAATTGCCGCGATGATCCTTGCCGAGGCCAATGGATCTAACGCTGCGGCGACTCGGTTGATTGTGTCTCCTCGTTTTTCTAGGATCATTGCCGAACAAAAACGCCGTGATCCTGATTTCATAAGAAAATTAAAACGCGCTCTAGGCACAAAGCCAGTGATAACCGTAACTGAGTCAAACCCGCCTTCTCAAAGAAAAAATAAACCGACGCCGGTTACACCAATTGTTTCAATTAGCCCATTGAATCTGGGTGAGTTTGAATACGTATCGATTCCCAAAAGTTCTGGATTGGGAGATTCTCAAATTGAACTACCTAACGGCGAAATCCTAGCTCTCTCGGCTTATCATCGTGGTGGTGGCCCCGAGATCGTAAAATTTAAACCCGTTGTAGGCAGCGATGGAAAAATAACCTACGAAGATACTCGAACTACACACGGCTACATTGATGCTAGAAATAACGATCCCAAACTTGTATCCTCGGACACAGTGGTCGTTCTGAACTACTATAAAGAATCTAAACATAGAATGACCTTTATTGATCTTAATAATCTGGATTCAAAAGCATTTCAGCATGTGCCATTAGAAAAATACCGTGGCGGGATTGATTTGCTGCCGTTACCTGATCAGCGCATTTTAATTACGCAGAAAGATTTTGGTACGTTTTCTATCCATGACAGATCCAACGGCATCAGCGCTGCTGCATTTAGCGACGTTTATAAATACGCACCTAATAATCCGAAACCGAACACATCATTTCCACGCACGTCACAAACTGAATTATTACCTAATGGTGATCTATTAATCGGCTATGAAATAGACCATGATCACACATACAAAGCAGGATCCCTAAGATCATTTACAATGATCCAACATTGGATCCGCCAATCTGACGGCACATATAAACCTGCGAAAGACTTTGATGTGGCCGAATATCCGGATGATACGCAAAATAATTTCCTCCGAGGTGGTCCTAAGGTAAGGCTTGTTGGAATGAAAATTCTTAAAAATGGAATAGTAGTGACAGCAGAAGAGCCCGGTATTTTGAAAACATGGAAATGGAACCAAAGCTGGACTGAGTTATCTCTTATGGCGACAGAAAAAATCTTCCCAGAAAATGTGGAAGGTAATATCCAAACGTTAGAAGTTTTAGCCGACGGACAAGTCCTTGTAAATACAATACACAAAGAAAACCCAAGATTTCCGGTAATAAGAATTGATCAAAATGGACAGATGACAGTAACAGCAAATCTTCCTGCACTACCAGATAGAAATCATATTTTACCGCTCAGTCACGGTGGATTCTACACTCGATCAATTATGAACGATGCTTGGCTATGGACGCGAAAGCCATAAATCCTGTCCCAGTCAAAAACGATTGATTTACGAGCCGCTGGGCAGGACGTGGCCGCTTTTATTAAAGACCCTGCAGAGCTTGAAGGTTGCAATCAAGAAATATAAGATCCTTAGACATAGGGTGAGGTTATAAAAGAAATATTATTTTGTAAGGAAGTTTTTAAGTCGTAGATCTAGAGTTGGACTTAAGCCTGCACCTTTCCAATGGATTTTATTTTCTTTTGATATAAATAAAATTGTGGGTGTTCCAGATATATTAAACTTACTTGTAAGATCACCTTTTGGGTCTAAACCAGCAGGGATGATATAATTTCTTTCTGCAATGGTTTTTGTGACTAAATTATCATCTTCCAAGCTAGATATCGCCAAGAAATGTTCTTTCAAGTTGGGATTAGACTTAATAAAAGAATTAATGCGTGCCAATTCAACTCGACAGGGGCCACACCAAGTAGCCCAGAATATCAAAACTAGAGGTTTATTGTTAGTTAATTTTTGAGCCTTACCATCAAGGCTCAAAAAGTCTAAGGCAGGAGCTTCTGATCCTTCAATTTTATAATTTTGATAAATATCTGGTACTTTTTTAAGTAATAGAAAAAACAGTAGTAAAATGGATAATGTATTTATAAGGTTATTAAAATTAATTTTCATAGTTTTTTTAACATGGCTAATATATCAACTTCTACTTTCGTAAGAATATCATTTATATTTACATTAGGCAGAAAATTGATCATCTGACTTGGTTTGGTGAACTCAACTATGCATTCATTAGCATTTTTTTGTGTAAAGACTATATTACAGGGTATTAAAAGTGCTACGTCGCTATTTTGTTTGTAGGCTTCATAGGCTAGTTCTGGATGGCAAACTCCAAGAATAACTGTTTTATTTAAATTTTGGTTCAGTTTTTCTTTGATTTTTTGATCAAAATCAATTCTTGTCAAAATTCCAAAACCAATTTCCTTGAGTAAGCCACTAAGTTTATTAATAGTCACTTCGACTTCAGTGGTAACTGTTTTTTTGTAAGCTAATTCATTCATAGTCATCCTTTTAGGTAAATTTTTTCTGAAAGATTATTTAATTCCAAATAATTCAAAGATTGCTTTTTGTAGATTTTCTTTTGGCGTGAAGCCGGAGGACATGGCAGGTTCCCCCGTTTTAGGAATAAAAAGTAAGGCAGGAATTCCACGAACCCCAAAGAGGGCCGCAAGTTCCGGAGTTTCTTCAGTGTTGACCTTGAAAACATTAACTTTTCCTTTGTAATCCTCAGAAATTTCTTCAAGTACAGGACTGAGGGCGCGGCAGGGGCCACACCAATCGGCATAAAAATCGACAATGGCAGGAAGTTCCCCAGAATAGTTCCATTCCTTGTGCTTTTCAAAATCGTAAACTTTAGATTTAAATGTTTCAATGTTTAATACTTCCATATTGACCTTCCTTTTATATTAATATATTATAATATCGTAATATGTCAAGAGGGCATTAAATTTTTGGCAAAATTGAGGATCAAATTGAATCAAAAGGTATCTATTGATAAAATTAAGAGCTCTTGTTCAGAGGTTTGCTCAATATTGAAAGTTTTGTCGCACCCTCAAAGACTTCTTATTTTAGGGCATTTATTAAATGGACCAAAAACGGTAAGTGATCTGATTTTATGCACTGAACTTTCACAATCACAGATGTCCCAATTTTTAATAAGGATGAAATATGATAGATTGCTTAAATCAGAAAGAAATGGAAAGTTTCAAGTTTACTCCATTGGCGATAAAAGGATAGCCAACTTGATGAAGGCAATACAAAACGAGTATGGATCTTCAGGCTGTTAGCAATATTAAATAAGTACACATTTTCTCAGATGCATACTAACTGTGCCGGCGCCTTATTTGCGACCATTTTTACTTGGCATAATTATCGCATTTTGAGAATCTCTGGTATCAAAATGCATCCAAGGGGGATTTTATGAAGCTTATTTCACTCGTATTTACATTATTAACTGTTTCATTTATTGCAAATGCAAGAGCCGGTTACGTTTGTGTTAATGGTTATTTATATAAACCAGACACTAGCAAAGAATATGTCGGAACTTCAGACTGTAAGCGAGCTACGATCAAGGGAAATTTCGCTTGTGTCAGCGGATATCTTTATATGCCTGATGGTAGTAAATCTTATGTCGGAACTAGTGACTGCGAGTCGAGCAATTTGGGTGGAGATTATGCCTGTGTCAGTGGTTACCTTCATAAACCAGACGGCAACAAAGATTATGTTGGAAACTCAGACTGTAACAAAGCAAAATTAGGCAATGGTTATGCCTGTGTTAGCGGATATCTTTATTTACCCAATAGCAATAAAGATTATGTAGGCACAAGCGAATGCGAAAATGCTAATTTTGGTGTATAGAGTAGAGAAGATTTGAACTTCTGGGAATAATGAATCTTATAAAGAGGTTTTCTTGAACCTATGAAAGATAAAAAGAAAAAACCTCGTTTGGGGGAAAACGAGGTTTTTTGGGGGTAGATCCTGCCGTCTTGGGGGAAAGACTTATTTGCAGCATCTGCTTTTATAAGAATGCAATGGCGGGGCCAGGTGTTTATAGATATATTAGTTTTAAGATCGAGTAGAATTCATCACAGAATTTAAGTTCAAAAAATGGCAAGAGCAAGTGGAAGAATCGACGTTCTATATTGAGATGTTTAAATTATAAATGCAAATCTGGTGACGTCATCCGTAATTCCTGCGACTTGACACTAGTTCTTCCAAAGTTTTTCGTTAAAAGACGTGTAACTTGGATTAAAATTATTTAAATTAATATTTCTTAAGGACTCTGGTGAGTTAAATATATTAAAGTCAATTCCATTTAGGCTTTTCCATGTAAACCCATAGTTTGGATTGTAGAAAAGCCTTTTAGCTTTTGGGTCATTTAGTATCATTTGTAAAAACCTAAAAGATAATTCCTTATCTGGCGTATTGTTTGGAATGACAAAAGAATAAACTTTAAGGGTGCTCCAATCAGGGTCTAGTTGATAGTTTATCTGATTGATTTCAGCTTGTTGCAGGGTCATTTCAGCGAAGTCACTTGAGCTTGTATTTTGGTCACTCAATTCTGAAATCTGGCGGAAAATTATTTTAGCTTTTTCATTAAAGTTCCACTTGGGGTGGAACTTTTTTATATTAATCAGTTGAACATCACCAATTATTTCGAAGGTCTTTGGTTTGGTATTTTTGGGAT
The DNA here is from genome assembly GCA_017302835.1 of Deltaproteobacteria bacterium. NCBI lineage: Bacteria > Pseudomonadati > Myxococcota > Myxococcia > Deltaproteobacteria bacterium. The sequence goes on from JAFLCC010000011.1 coordinate 4,934, forward strand.
TAAGATTTTTAAAGACATTGATAAACCACAAAATAGGAAGAGAATATATTTTTCCGTCAAGGACTTGTGGCATAAAATCGAAGTGATTTTGTTTTTCAATTTCAGTTTTTAAAAGTTCTAAATTTTTAATTCTATTGTCTTTTTGAAAAGGTTGGACAAAATTTTCAGGAACTAAAGCAATGGCAATATTTTTGTTTATAATCAATTCCGTTCGATAAAGTTCGTAATTGTTTTTCTGGACAATATTTATTTTCGAGTGGGTTTCCTTTTCGATATAGTCAATAAACCCCCTAGAAAGAGACTGCGCATCAAAGGTCAAGAGATCTATAGTTTTAACTGGAATGTAATGATAACTAAGTTGAGTTTCCGGAGAGCTACCATGATAGTAGCCCACAAAAAAGGTAGCTAGAAAAAAAAGACACCAAAGGATGCCTTCTTTGAATTTATTTTGATTAAAAGTGCTCATCGAAAGCGACTTGACCAGAAACTCCAATTTGGTAAGCAGAAACTCTTCTTTCAAAAAAATTGGCTAGCTCCTGCATGTCTTGCAATTCCATGAAGGGGAATGGGTTTTTGGTATGAAATCGCGGTGGGATATGCAAGGCTTCAAGCCTTTGGTCTGCAACAAATTCTAAGTATTGCCTCATGTCCTTTAAAGATAGACCTGCGATTCCATTCGCTAAGATATCTTCGGCGAAAGTCATTTCGCACTCAATAGCCTCCTCAATCATTTGAATGATCATTTCGTTCATTTGTTCATTGAAAAGGCTAGGGTCTTCTTTGCGAGCCGTAGCAATAACTTCATTTGCAAATTGGATGTGCATGCTTTCGTCTCTGAAAACCCAGTTAGTTCCAGAAGCAAGTCCTGCGAGTAGCCCCTTGGATCGTAAGAAATAAACGTAAGCAAAGGCGGCAAAGAAAAATAAACCTTCGATACAAGAAGAAAAACAAGCTAAATTCATAATAAATTTACGCCGGTCTTCTTTGGTTTTAATCGTATCTAATTGATTGATGGAATCCATCCATTTAAAACAAAATTGAGCTTTTTTATGAATCGAGGGGATGTTATGAACAGCGGCAAAAGCTTTTTCTCTTTCAGCATGGTCGGGGATATAATTATCAAGAAGAGTGAGATAAAACTGCACGTGCAGGGCTTCTTCGTAAAGTTGTCTTGATAAGTACAGCCTAGCTTCGGGAGAGTTAATGTGCTTGTAAAGATTTAAAACTAAATTATTACCAACAATGGAATCTCCTGTTGCAAAAAAAGCCACCAATCGATTGATCAAGTGCTTTTCGCTGGGGGTGAGTTTTGAATTTAAATCCACTAGGTCAGTGGAAAAATCAATTTCATCGACGGTCCACGTGTTCTTGATAGCATTTTTATACATATCATAGAACAAGGGGTATTTCATCGGTCTTAGGGTTAAATCAAATCCAGGATCTAAAATCATAAATTCTCCTTATTGTTCTTTTACTGAGAGCGTTTCTGAAAAGTCTTTTTTTCTTAAAAACTTTTTACTGACAAGCTTCACAGGATTCAGGGTTATCTAAACTGCAGGCAATGACTTCACTGTCTGTAGCTGGTGATCGTTCGCGTTCTTCTGTTATCATTGCCGATTTCTTAACTGTGGTTTTTGAAATTGAAGTTGCTGGACGAGATCGTAAATAGTAAGTGGTTTTGATTCCCTGTTTCCAAGTGTACATGTACATGCTTGAAAGCTTTCCAATGGTGGGGCTTTCAATGAACAGATTTAAACTCTGACTTTGATCAATGTAAGCCCCTCTCGCTGCGGCCATATCAATAAGCGATTTCATCGGCAGTTCCCAAACAGTTCTGTAAATTTGTTTAATGCCGGGAGGGATGGCAACAATATCTTGAATAGATCCTTCGGCGAGCTTGATTTCGCTTCTCAAATCTTCATCCCAAAGCCCTAGGTCTTTGAGCTCACTCACAAGGTATTTATTTATTTGTAAAAACTCACCACTAAGGGTTTCGCGCTTAAATAAATTAGAAATTTGCGGCTCAATAGCTTCGTAACAGCCTACAATGGAAGCGATTGTCGCGGTGGGCGCAATGGCAATGACCAAGGAGTTTCTGAGTCCGGTTTTTTTAATTTTTTCCTTTAGCTGATCCCATTTGGTTCCAAGGCTGGGCTTAACTCCCCAAAGATCAAATTGTAAAACTCCTTGGGCCGCTCGGGTCTCAGAAAAATTTTGGTGAGGTCCAAATTTTTCTGCTAAATCTGAGCTGGTGACAAGGGCGTTGTAATAGATAACTTCCTGAATCTGGGTAGATAAGTTTTTGGCTTCTTCCGAATCATAAGCAAGTCGTAGTTGGAAGAATACATCTTGCAGACCCATGACTCCGAGGCCTACAGGTCTCCATTTATGGTTTGAAGCCTCAGCAGAATCAATAGGATAAAAATTAATATCGATGACCCTATCGAGGTACTTAACAGCCGTTCTTACGGTGCGTGCTAGTTTTTCGAAGTCAAAAGATCCGTTAACCACATGTCGCCCTAAATTAACGGAACCTAAATTACAAACGGCTGTTTCATTATTTGAAGTGACTTCTAAAATTTCGGTGCAAAGATTTGATAAATGGATCACGTTTTGTGGAAGCCCCGTTTGATTGGATTTTAAATTACAGGCATCTTTAAAAGTCATCCACCCATTGCCAGTTTGCGCGAGGGTTTTCATCATGCGTGAATACAATTCTCTGGCTTTGATTTGCTTTGAAAATAATTTCTTCTCTTCCGCCTCAAGATAGATTTTTTCAAAGTCGGCTCCATAAAGATCTACGAGTTGAGGGACCTTGTTGGGATCAAATAAAGACCATAATTGATCAGACTCAACTCGGTTCATAAAAAGATCTGGAACCCAGTTTGCCAAGTTGATATTATGGGCTCGTTTAGCCTCATCGCCCGTGTTATCTCGTAGTTCAAGGAACTCTTCGATATCCGCATGCCATGATTCTAAATAAACACAGGCAGCACCTTTTCGTTTACCTCCCTGATTGACGGCCGCCACCGAGCTATCCATGGTTTTAATCCAAGGTATGATTCCATTGGAATGACCGTTGGTGCCTTTAATCAAACTTCCACGAGAACGAACGCGGTGATAAGCGACGCCAATACCGCCAGCAAACTTAGAAAGGAGCGCAATATCCATATACTTTTGATAGATGGATTTTAAGTCGTCCTCTGGAGAATCTAAAAGGTAACAAGAGCTCATTTGCGGTCTGAGAGTTCCGCTATTAAAAAGGGTAGGGGTCGATGCCATGTATTCAAGTGAAGAGATAAGACGGTAAAACTCAATGGCCTCCTCTATTCCTTGAGCTAAACCGCAGGCCACTCTCATAAAAAAGTATTGAGGAGTTTCAAAAACTTGGCGTGTTTGAGGGTTTTTTAATAAGTAACGATCATAAACAGTTCTTAAACCAAAATATTCAAAACGATCCGTTCTAAATGGTTCAATAGCTGCGGAAAGGGAGGCTTTGTGTGTATTAACAAATTGATAAAGAGGCTCATTTAAAATCCCATTTTGATACCCAAAGGTAACACAGTCTGCAAAAGTTTTTATTTTTTGCGAACGGACTTCTTCATCAATGTAAGTCGCTAACAATCGCGAGGCCAGTCGTGAATACTCCGGTTCTTCTCCAATAAGCAAGGAGGCCGTTGAAATACATAGATTATCTAACTCTTTGGTGCTGGCTCCATCATAAAGACCACTGATAGCCTTGGTGGCAACTCTTAAAGGATCTACAGAAGCAAGTCCCTGGCACAAACGAGTGACTCGCTCTACGATTTTAGTAACGTCCACGGGCTCCAATGAGCCATCTCTTTTTTTGACTCGCATGACGTGTGGCTTGAGCGAGTCTTCATTGGTTAAATTAAAACGTAAGCTATCATGACTTAGGTTTTGTTGATTTAGGTTCATATATTTCCTTTTCAATCCTTTTTGGGAAAGTATTTAAATTTTGAGTTTTTCAGTATGTAACTTTCTTACATCTAAAGTCTAGTTTGGACTTTAGATGTTATTTTTTTATTGTTTTTTATTTTAAAAACTCTAAAAACGATAAAACATCTACCCACTAGATACAGTCTAAAAGTTTAAACCTCGCACTAGATTTACTACGCCTAGTGATATGTTTTAATTTTAATGTCTACCAGTTGCTTATAAATAAGGGTTGCAAGCTCCCTTCGTAATGTCAAAACTATTTCATTTAATTTTTTATTTTTTTGCTAATGCTGAATATCAATTATGCAGAAAGATAATTTCTTTTGACAAAGGTCTAGCTAAAATACGACGGAAGGGCAGGATTTTTGTTTTAAAATCGCTTGAAGTTTTTTTTCTTCAATATTTTTAGGTTCATAGTTCTTACTTTGATAATAAGAATTATTTCTTAGAAAATCGATGATAGCTTGATGTGTTCCCATTTTATCAGCGGTCCAAGAAGGCGCGACAAGCTCCTCCCAGCGAGAGGCAAAAGCGCTGAGGCGATGTAGGGAAATCCCGGGTCGCAGATTTGTTAAAAACCGAGCCACTTTTTCTGAGTAAGCCTCTAAAGAAATGGGAGAAAACTCACCTAAGTTGTAAATTTTTTCTAAGGTCGTATTTTTTAAAACATGTAAGTGGTGAAGTTTCACATTGCTCACAGGTAGAGAATTGACAATCAAAGCTGTTTCGTCGATTTGTTCCAATGTTTCATTCGGATTTCCAAAAATTAAATGGATGCCTAAATCTACAGAGGTATTATCAGAAATTTTTTTGATGGCCTCTAAAGAGGATTCCGCCGAATGACCCCGTTTCATAAAGAGTAAGTCTTCGTTAAAAAAACTTTGAACTCCCAACTCAACAAAAACAGAAGAGGATTGATTGTATTTTTCCCAGAGCTTTAATACAGCTGGGGAAATACAATCAGGCCTCGTTCCTATAACAAAGCCAACAACATCTTCCGTCTCAAGGGCTAGGTTAAAATTTTTTTCAAGATCAGAAATTTTTGCGAAAGTATTGGTGTAGGCTTGAAAGTAGACTAAGAATTTCTTAGCTTTAAATTTTTTTTGGATATGAAGTTTATATTTTTCAATCTGAGTTTTTAGACTTAAACTAAAGGCTTCGGACCTTGCGGCAGAACCCCAGACATCACAAAATGCACAAGTTTCCATTCCCTTAAGACCCATACGGTTGGGGCAATCATCCACGATCGCTACAGGGATTTTGTAAACTTTAGTATTAAATTTTTCTTGGTAATGTTCGGATATTGATTTGTAGGGTAATCCGTTCCAACCTTTTTCCATAGAGTCAACTTATGATGGGACTTGCCTTTAGAGTCAACATCAACAAATATATTTTCCGATGGATGTTGAAAAAATACAAACCTACTTAGAGCTAAATGGTTACACCTTTGAATTGACTGAGGATGGATCTCCCACTTTAAGGCTTGGACAAGGAGAAAGCATGCATCACTTTGGCGGAGCCGCCGGAGAATCTCTCTACATCTATCAGACGGCTCTCGATTTTCTATACAGTAACGAAAGGCCCCTTTTTGAAATATCCGAGTTAAAGAGCCACTCAGAAGATTTTTTGAAGAAAAAAACCCTCATGAATTCAAAAGACCAGATAAATTCAGAAAAACTAAATATCATGTCCCTTGGATTTGGATTAGGTTACAACGAGCTGTTAGTCGCGCTCTGGGCAATTAAGAACAAGTTTGAAGATCGTCAAACGAGTTTAGTCAGTTTTGAGATAGATTCATTTTTTTATAATGAGTTTAATAAATGGCTCACCAGGAGCGAGGAAACCCCTATGACCCCTATTTATGATTTAATTCTAAATAAGATCCTCGAATTAAATCATAAGACATACCCCGAAAATGAGAGCGGCCTTTTGGATCAAATTAAATCAAAGTTATTGAATTGGAAACTGCAAGGCATTTGGCGTCAGCAAGGCGAATTGATGAATGTAAAACAACTTGCTCAAAAATTTAATTTATTTATTTTTGACGCCTTTTCGGTGAAAACAACTCCCCATTTGTGGTCAAATGATTTTCTCGAGCCACTGTTAAGCAGCCATAGGGGTGCTCCATGTGTTTTTTCAACTTACGCTTGCAGAGGAGAGCTCAAAAGATTTTTGCAAAGGGAAAATTTTATTTTTTTGAAAAGACCCGGATTTAAAGGGAAAAGAAACTCAACCTTAGCCTTTAGGGAGTGACCAGCGGTTCAGGCCTTGGGGTAACTTCTGGTCAGGAGTTTAGGATTCTTTAAATTTATTGATATACTCAATAATTTGACTTTTGAATTCAGGTGAAATTGAAGAAAATTTAAGCCCTGTGTATCCATCTGGACCCACATAAACCACATCAGCTTGGATGTGGATATCTGTTGATAAATTAGGACTTTGTAGAACTCCTTTAAGAGAAACTCCTGGTCTTAAAGAAGAGTCGTCCGCAACACCGCAGCCCCCCTCGGAAATAGTGACGACTTTAGAATGAACCGGAGAATGGTCGTCAACCCTTTCTCCTATAAGAAAACCGAGGATAGGGACCCGTGGAGTGTTTCTTCTGGTGACACCTAATGCATCAGCTATCGCAGTGACCGAAAAAACACTTTCCCATTTTGACAGGGATTCATTTTTAACGGCAGCATTTTCAAATGTATCTAAAGCTTTGAGGGCTTTAATTAACTCATTAAAAGAAAGAGGTTCAGACTCTTTGCCGTCATTTTTGAATTTCCAAACGGGGTCTTTTGGCGCTGTTTCTATTTTGTTTTTATTCGAAGTCAGGTAATGATTCCATTCCGTTGGACTGAGCCATTCCGTCATCCCTTTCCCCCAAATAAGAAGAGTTTTTTCCAAATTTTTTAAAAGGTATTGCTCAATTTGAGTTTGATCAAAAGGACCAGAAATTATATTGTCTTTTTGGACAAACCATTTGTTCATGTTATCAAAATCGCTTAAAAATATCTAATTGCCTAGTGTTTTTTCCAAATGTTTTTTATCCTGGACCTCTAGAGAGTTTCCTTCATTTTTTAAATAAGCTTTGGCAGTCTTAAGTCGTTCAAGCAAAAAAATATTATCTGTTTTTTCGAGTATTTTATTTATTAGTTTCTGCGAGGCGATTTTATCTGGTGAATTTTGAATTCCCTCTATGGCCTGGGCTCTAAGAACATTTTCAAAATCGAGGAGTCTTTCTTTTAAAGAGTTAGGAATAGGGGTTAGAAGAACCTGTTCTAACTCTTTAGTTGCAGTTGGCGATTTTGATAATAAGAAAATGGATTCAAATCTTAAATCTTGAGGGAGGGCCGTATCTAAAGCATTTTCCTTAAGCTTTTTTTTCTCTGATAATTTTAAACCATGTGCTCTTAGGGAAAGCTTTTCATCTTCTTGATCTGGTTCTGAATTTAGATAAGCTACTGGTTCTTCATTCTTAATTGGATCTGTTTTAGTCATCACTGAGACGGGCGTAGGAGGAAGGTTGGAAGTCGTCGGGGCGCTAACGTGAGAGGGGCCCCGATTTGAATCACCTGAATCATCAGGGGTCTTTTTATGAGATCCTTTTTTGATTAAGCCATCTGCCATAAAAATAAGTACAGCCATCAGTGCTAACCAAAAAAATTTACTTTTAAATAAGACAAATCCTTTTTTATAAGTCATTCCAAGCGGGCTCTTTATTCTTTCACTGCAAAAATATTGTATAAAGGAACAGAAGCTATTTGAACCGCTTTTTGGTTCTGCGGAACTTGAACTTCAGACCAGGTGCTATTTTTTAAATAAAATAACTTATTTCCCCTAGAAACAGAAAAAACTTGCGAATTTACTTTAACATAATTTAAAGCTTGGGGATCCCATTTGTGATTGCTTAAATTCATTTCATCTTTATTTGTATTGTAGGAATAAATATTTCCCTGGTTGTCTACTAAGAAATATCCTGTTTCCCCAGAAGGTAAGGTCGTCGAGGACAGGCTTGGTTGAAAAGAAAGAGCTTTCGGCGCATTCCATTTTCCTTGGCCAAAATTAAAAGAAGAGGTTTGATTTTGTAAAGAAACTTGAACCAAATGTCTTTTGATTCCTAAATCAAATTCTTCATAGTCTCTTAAATTAGTTTTCAAATCTAAAAGAATTTTAAAATAAGAATAGGTATCAGTGAGGGCGTTTGAAGGCTCATACCTTTCGTAAAGATCAATTGCGAAGGCATTTAAACCATTAAATAAAGTGGCGCCAAAAGAAGTTCTCTTTAAAAGGCCAGGTATCGAAGCGTTATCTCGAAACAGGTTTCGACCTAGAGCTTGAGGGGTGATGGGTGATCTCAAGATCCATTTGTTCCCATCGAGCAGCCAAAAATTGCCAGCATCTGTTTGAACCAGTAAGCCTTCTCGTTTTTGTAATGGTGACGAGTTAAAAACAAAGTTACTTCTAGCCATGGCCATGAGTCGAGCCATTGTTCTGTACACAGGGTGAAAATTTTTGCCATAGATGCTGACCCGAGCATAATATTCCATTTCGACAGCGTGACTTCCTCCATAGCTCAGATCTTTATCGCAACCATCCATTCGGACTCCAGCATAGGGACCGTAGGTACATGGCACGTGCCGGTAGCCTTCCGTGTGTCGGGCTTCATGAATAACGGTGCCAACCCTGCCCAAGGTAGAAAGGCGAGTCCAGCCATCTTGCATGGTAAAATAACCTCCGCGGTTGTAGGCGGTGGCTGTAGGGATATCATTGCCTCGTTCCATTCCCCTGGTTTGAGCCCTCATCCAAAGATAGTATTTTGATGAATCAACAAATTGGCCAATTAAACCCTGAGAGGGCCCAGGTATAAATTGACCGTATTCAATAATGCCTAAATCATTTGTTAATTTTTTGAAATCAACTTGGGGATTGCATAGCTCCGGTCCTCCAAAGGTTTTTAAATCAACATTGAAGTCTTGTTTATATTTGTTTGCTTGGTCTTGATTGAGACAAGGAAACTGCTTGTCTAAATAAGGGAGAACTTGAGCCTGAGAGGTCGATGATAAAAATAACAAAAACATTATTGATGGTAGACTCGATGATAAAATCCATTTAACAAAAGCCTGAGAAACTTTCGAAACTTTCACAGAAATCCCTTCGCCGTCATCCATTGACTGCATTGTAATGACTAAAACGATAGATCAGTTCAGTTTAAAAATTCAAGATTAAAATTTGAAAAAAATTTCTTCGCGCGTTAGTTGGGGCCATCGCTTATGTTAAGTAGAAAAAAGTTTTATAAGTGAGTCTTTGTTATCAAAGGCATCTTGAAACCCCAGCTCAATCAATTCGGAACAAAAGGTGGATTCAAACAACAAATAACTGAGTAACTCATTGGCTTCATCCAAACTGCCAAGGCCCTTAATAAGATAGCGAATAAGTCGTGAAACTTTTTTTGAATGTCTTGAGGCAATAACGCCAATATCTTTAGAAGGAGAAATAAAAACATAATCCATTTTTTTATAAGGAATGGGTTTATCAAAACTAACTTGAGATACGATTTGATTCATTCTTTCCATCCTCTCAACATCATGTTCAACGTTGTCTAACAATACGGCATTGAGTAAGACATTGATCACTCTGGCTACGGAAGGAGGAGTTTTTAAAGAATGCAATTCTTGATTATAGCTGCTATAAGATTTACTCTTAACTCCAATAACGACAATTTTTTCAGCTCCTAAATAAATACTTGGACCGCAGGGGTGAGAATTTCTCACGCAGCCATCGCCAAAATAGCGTCGTCCTACGGGTCGTGGAGGAAACAGCAAGGGAATTGCGCTCGAACAAAGCACATGGTCATGGGTGATTTCTGCAGATTCAGAAACCCGTCGTTGCTTTTGCCAACTCTTGTAAGGTTTTGAGGATTGAATAAAAGAAACGGCTGTTGAATCCGAGTAGTCAACAGCCGTAATAATCAATGAAGAAAAAAGGGCTGCATCTAGATTTTTTTTGATGTTCGCAACGTTTAATTTTTTATGCAGAAACTCTTTTAAGGGATCTGTGTCGAGCAAGGCCCTTCCTGGAGTGCTGGATCCAGTAAGTCCACCAAAAGAAAGTTCACCCATCCATTGTAAACCAATTTTTCCTAAAGAAACGGCGCCGGTATTATAAACATCTTCGCTTCTAATTTGCGACCAAAGGTCCACTAGTTTTTTAACAGCATTTTCGGGATCTTGCCATTCAGCCGCAAGAAAGCTAGCATTGATGGCTCCGGCGCTGACTCCAGAAAATTGATCGATTTTCATCGGTATTTTCTCTGCCTTAAGGACCTCATGAATGCCTTGGACGACGCCAGCTTGATAAGATCCCCTGGCTCCGCCTCCGGATAGAATTAGAGCAATTTGACTCATAGTTAATATTGTTAAACAGAGTTTTTTTGAAAGCAAATAATTAAATCAATAGTCCTGAAGTCCATCGTCTAAAAAACCTGGTTGCTTCCAGATCAAAATATGTTAGGAGTGTTTCCCATGGAACAACTTATAGATCTATTTTTACACCTCGATGTTCACTTGGTCACTTTATCTCAGCTTTATGGAGCGTGGATGTATGGAATATTGTTCCTAATTATTTTTTGTGAAACAGGATTAATTGTCACTCCGTTTTTGCCAGGAGACAGCTTGCTGTTTGCAGCGGGAGCCTTGGCATCGCTCCCTGGATCTGGAATCCAAATTTTACCTCTTTGGCTTTTACTGATATCTGCTGCCTTCCTTGGTGATAATGTTAATTATCAAATAGGTAAATGGGTAGGACCCAAAGTTTTTAATCAAACAAAATCCTTAATATTTAACCCTCAACATCTTACGAGAACACAAGTTTTTTATCAAATCTACGGAGCGAGAACAGTTGTTTTCGCAAGATTTTTGCCCATCCTACGAACCTTTGCCCCCTTTGTGGCAGGCATAGCCAAGATGGATTTCAAAAAATATGTTGTGTTGAGTTTTTTAGGTTCTTTTTTATGGATGTCTCTTTTTTTAGGAGCTGGATTCTATTTTGGAAATATTCCTGCGATTAAATCTAGATTTCATTATGTTATTTTAGCTGTGATTGCCCTATCCTTTTTGCCAATAATTATCGCGACTCTTAAGGTACGATTCAAATCAAAACAGAAAATTTGATTTGAAAAAAAGAGCTGGTCTTTATTTTTCTCTTTATCTTTTGTGAAAGCTCATGGATGATTGTCGAGTAAACCAAAAAATCGAGTAAACCAAAAAAATTGGCTATTTGATTAATCAAACACATGGGGGTAATGTGAGTTCTATAAATAAAATGAATCTACGGATGGGTCTTTTAATGGTTGCAGCAGCGATGTGCCTGCCGGCGCAAGCGCAAGAATCAACAGCTTCTTCATCTTCGCAAAGCACGATAAAATCTAGCGACTTAGGAGTAAAACCTCAAGAAGGAAAGGATATTGATGAAGATATCACCAATGCTAGGCTCCGTGCCTCAACAGGGTCGAAGTCAAAAATTTCGATTCAAACAGAAATGGCCTATACCGGTGGCTCTTTAAATAAACCTTTTGATAAAGTACGACCAGATTTATCCCCAGGAGCTCTGCCTGATACAGTTAAAATTACAGGATCTATTTCTGGAAAATACCGAGTCAACGATTCAGATTCGATAAACATAGGCTCTGGCTTATCCCTTCTGACTCCTGGATATGAAGGCCAAAGGGGTCAAGTGGATAATCCCTATATTACCTATGGGAAGGCTTTTAGACTAAAAGGTTTGCAAAATGTATCCTCAGTGGGATTTACAAGTTATACTTCAGAGTCTTCTAAAAAAGCAGATCGAACTTATAGTCTGAGCGCGGCGCACACCTTGCTGGCCAATCTTTCCGATTCAAAGTGGCAAGCGGGATTAGTAGCTTCCATTGATTATGAGATTTATTCCACATTTAGTGCCATAAATGAGGACGCCCTGCACACCTATTTAGGGTTCTACCCCTTTGCTGAGTATGCCTTCAATGATAAATATTCATTTAGAACGGTTTATCGTGGTATCTCATTCTATACGACCAGAGATGCTAATACGACTTATCGATGGGATGAGGCGACTCAATCCATGGGCTTGGGTGTCGCCGTAACGAGAGATATTTATTTGTATCCAAATGTTCAGTGGGTTTGGAGAGATATTAAAAGTGATTTAACGAATGTGGCCTTATCTGCTAATATCAATTTTTTCTAATTGTGTTAATGATTTAAAACGATCGTTCACTCATTCTTGGCGGAAAGTTGTTCTAAAACCTTTTCGCCATTAGGAAGAAACAGGAGTGGGTCGTAGGCTTCTTTGTGTTGTCTGATTTCAAAATGCAAATGGACACCTGTAACCCGACCTGTTTTTCCCATGAGACCCAGCAAATCTCCCTGTCTTAACTTTTGTCCCTCTTTAACTGTGATTTTATCTAAGTGGGCATAGATAGTTGCCCAACCATTCTCACCCTCAAGAAGAACCATTTTCCCATAACCTTTAAAGTCTTTTCCTGCATAGACGACATGGCCTTGATGGCTAGAGTATATAGGAGTTCCTTTTTGGGCAGCTAAATCGATTCCCCAGTGGGATCGATTCTTTCTTTTCTTTGGGTGGGGGACAGGATCTGAACTGTACCCTCGAGTGAGCCGAGCTTCATCTACTGGCCAGTCAAAATAACGATATTTAACAACGGATTGCGGCTCTCTTTTAAGTTCTTGGTTAATGAGAGAAGTTTGGGGGCTTGGAGGACTCGTCTCCGTCGTCACCAGTCCCAGCTCCCTTGAAATCGGAGTTGGAGCTGTTGAGCACGAAACGACCGTGAGCCATGCAGCACTGCTCAAAAGGGTTCCTAGGCTTAATTTTTTAATAGCATTTAATTTTAAATTCATTCTTAAGTATAATCCTAACTGAATGCTTATCGTGATTAAAATAAAATTCTTTACCCTTCAAGACCATAGGTTAGGAATTTCACAAAAAAAGAAAGATTTTTTGTTAGTAGGGCAAAGGAAATCTGGAACAAAGATTTTTCACTTCGGTTTTGATTTTAAATCGCAGATCTGCATTTTCAATATTGTCTATGATTTCAGCGATCCAATTCCCTATCTGTTTCATCTCATTGGCGCCCATGCCTCTGGTTGTTAATGCGGGTGTGCCGATGCGAACCCCACTTGTTACAAAAGGGGATCGTTTTTCATTCGGGACTGTATTTTTATTCACGGTAATTCCGGCTTCGTCGAGGGCTATTTCAGCCTGTTTGCCAGTGACAGGAGTGCGACTTAAATCCAGAAGTAACAAATGGTTATCAGTTCCGCCTGTTACCAACTCCATCTTTCGTTCAATAAGAATATCAGACAGAATTTTAGCATTGGTTATTACATTTTCAATATAATCCTTAAAATCAGGTTTTAAAACCTCTCCGAAGGAAACGGCTTTGGCGGCGATAACGTGCTCAAGAGGTCCACCTTGGATTCCAGGAAATATTTTTGAATTTATTAATTTAGCGGACTCTTCATTGTTTGTAAGGATGAGACCGCCACGGGGACCTCGTAGGGTTTTGTGAGTAGTGGAGGTAACAAAATCAGCATAGGGAAAGGGGGAAGGATGATGTCCGCTGGCCACGAGACCTGCAAAATGGGCCATGTCTACCAAGAGCTTAGCTCCAACGGCATCAGCAATCTCTTTAAACTTTTTAAAATCTAAAAATCTTGAGTAAGCGCTATAGCCTGCGATAATAAGTTTAGGTTTGTGTTCAAGGGCCGATTTCATTATCTGTTCATAATTTAGCCGCCCTGTTTCAGGGTCTAATTTATAAGAAACAGGGTGAAACAAAATCCCAGAAAAATTGACCGGACTTCCATGGGTTAAGTGGCCTCCATGGGATAGATCCATTCCCATGATGGTTTCTCCGGCTTTTACAGCGGCTAGATAAACGGCCATATTGGCTTGAGAGCCTGAATGAGGCTGAACATTTGCAAATTGGCAGTTGAAAATTCTTTTAGCTCTCTCAATGGCGATAGCTTCGATCTCATCAACATTGTGACAGCCTCCATAATATCGTTTATGGGGGTAACCTTCAGCGTACTTGTTAGTTAAAACTGAGCCCTGGGCCTGCATCACGGCTAAAGAAGTATAATTTTCTGATGCAATCATTTCCAGACCGTTTTGCTGTCTGGACTCTTCGGCCAAAATCCATTTACCTATTTCTGGATCCGCCTCATAAAGTAGAGTTTTTTCAATCATTAATACCCCCGTTGAAATAAAAAAGACATCTTGGTCCTAAACTGAAAATGAATCAATACATGCTACAGCATTTTAGAAAAACTATAGGTTTATTTTTTTGACTCTTTCAGAGTGTCTTCCCTTGGAAAAGGGGGTGGTCAAAAAATGAATTAAACAACTAATGGCTGTTTCAGAAGTCATAAATCTGCCAGGAAGGCACAAAATATTTGCATTATTGTGCTCCCTTGCCAATTTTGAGATTTCCTCATTCCAAACCAGGGCGGCTCGAATGTCTTTGTATTTGTTGGCTTTGAGAGCCATCCCTTGTCCCGTGCCACAGATTAGCAAACCTAAACTGTCAAAACTTAAAGCATCGTTGACACTTAGGGTCTCTTTCAAAGGTAAATTCCCAGATTTTTCGTAGAGGTTCTTTAGTAAACTCTGGCAAACAAGATCGGCAAATTCAGGATAATTGACTGACTCTTGGCTATGACATCCAAAATCTTTAATTTGTAGAGTGCCAAACGGCGCTGTTGAGGATGAGTTTAAAAACGACAGAACTGATTGTTTGAGCTCATAACCACCATGATCGCAGCCAATAAAAAGAGTCATTACCTTCTCCATTTGTCAGGATCCTAAAACTATAAAGTCTTAATCGCAAGTTGAAAAAAATGGAAAAAAATAAATCTCTGTGATAGGATCTTTCCTCAGGGGAGGGTTTTTAGGAGCTTTAAAATGAAAGTTTCAGTGTTTTCAGTAGTTTTAGCGTTTTCAGTTTATTTGTTTTGTCAGGTTTCTTTTTCCTCAGTGCCTTCTCATGTTGAAAGAAACCCTCATCGGAAAAGTTATTCCCGTTTGTGGGAGGATATAAAAGATGAGCTTATCTTTAATGTCTATACCATCAAAGGGCCTAAAGAGTTTGATTATGTTCATGCCGTTATCTTAAAAAAAATAGAATCAGATACAAAGTACAATCTGATGATTATTGGATCTGTCGGACCAAAAAATTATGTTTTATCCACCCATTATGATTTAAATTTAGATATGGAAAGCAAAAACAATAGACCACTTATTTCAGTTAGCTCCAAAGGAGCATTGCTTATCAAGACAAATCGTTCTTCTATTGAGGGTACGAACAATGAGATCCAGATTCTTAGTTATGTAAACGGTGAATTTAAATTTAATTAAAGAGCTGAGAAAATTAAACAACCATTGGTGCCGCCAAAACCAAAACTATTGTTTAAAGTGTGGATGATTTTTCCAGAACGTGCTTCATGAGGTATATAGTCCAAGGTACACTCATCACTCGGGTTTTCTAAGTTAATCGTTGGTGGAGCAATTTGATCTCGAATGGCGAGAACACAAAAGGCACTTTCGAGAGCTCCTGCCGCTCCTAAAAGATGTCCTGTCATTGACTTTGTGCCAGAAACCCAGACTTTTTTAGAATGATCACCGAATAAATTTTTAATGGCTAAGGTTTCGAGGCCATCACCTACGGGCGTTGAAGTCGCGTGGGCATTAATATATGAAATTTGATCTGGTTTTAATTGAGCATCTAGAAGAGCATTGCCCATGGCCCTTCTTCCGCCATCCCCTTCGGGGGCGGGTGTGGTAAAATGACTTGCATCTGAACTAGCTCCATAGCCATTGATTTCGCAAAGAATAGTGGCACCACGTTTCTCTGCGCTTTCAAGGCTCTCTAAAACAAACACAGCTCCACCTTCAGCGAGAACAAATCCATCGCGTGCTTTATCAAAGGGTCTTGAAGCTTTTTCTGGGGTGTCATTTTTGGTTGAAAGAGCTCTCATGGCGCCAAAGCCACCGACAGCAGAGCCACAAACAGTCGCCTCCACGCCACCAGCAAGCATGTAATCACATTTACCGTAACGAATATAATTGAAAGCCTCTCCGATGGAGTGAACACCTGTGGCACAAGCACTAGTAATTGAGTAATTCGGTCCCTTGGCTCCAATAGCAATTGAAACCTGTCCCGATGCTAAGTTAGTAATAACTCCGGGTATAAAAAAGGGCGAAATTCTTCCAGGTCCTCGGGTTCTCAGTTTTTCTAATTGCTCTTCAATCATAGGCAATCCGCCCATGCCAGAACCAATAAAAACACCGGTTCTCTTTAGTTGATCTTCAGTGAGTTTTAACTGGGACATTTCTAAAGCCATTTTCGCACACGCAATAGCATAATGAATAAAGGTGTCCATTTTCTTCTGCTCTTTTTTTTCAATATAAAGATCAGGATTAAACCCTTTTACTTCACCGGCAATTTGCGTATCAAAACCCGTCGTATCAAATTTAGTTATTTTACTAATACCACTTTGACCTTTTAAAACATTGGTCCAAGTGTCTTGAGCATTAAGACCTACTGGGCTCAATGCTCCTAAGCCAGTAATAACAACTCTTTTGACGGATTGAGATGGCTTTTCGAAACGAGAAGTCATAGAGATTATAGTTTACCTTTAGTCTCTAGGTATTTAGTTACATCTTGTACGGTTTTAAGCTTTTCAGCATCTTCATCAGGGATTTCAATATCAAATTCTTCTTCCATAGCCATGACAAGCTCAACAATATCTAAGCTATCTGCACCTAAGTCATCGATAAAAGATGCTTCTGGTTTTACTTTTTCTGGATCAACACTTAATTGCTCAACAATAATATCTTTGATCTTTGGGGTTAATGACATGCTTGCCTCCTTAGTGGTTTCGATTTCCATAATTCTCCTCGTTTTTTGTTAGAATTAATAATTTTTGCATTTATATTTTTAAAATTTTGAATTATCAATAAAATAAATCAAATAGACCAATAAAACAATTATTCCATGAACATGCCACCATTAATGCTTAAAGTGTGGCCAGTGATGTAAGAGCTTTCGTCACTTAATAAAAATTTTACAGCATGAGCGATATCTTTGGTGTCACCCATTCTTTGCATTGGAATTTTTTCCATGATCTTACTTTTAACGTCATCACTCAGAACATGTGTCATTTCCGTAGCAATAAAACCAGGAGCCACGCAATTAACTCGCACATTTCTAGACGCCAATTCCAGGGCGATGGATTTGCTAAAACCAATAGTACCTGCTTTGGAGGCAGCATAATTTGATTGTCCCGCATTTCCTGTTTGTCCAATCACGCTAGTGATATTCACAATGGAACCTTTTCTGGCCTTCATTAAATATTTAGAGATGTGTTTGGTAAGCAAAAAAGTCCCTTTAAGATTCGTTGCAATGACTTGATCAAAATCTTCTGTTCTCATTCTTAAAAGGAGAGAGTCCTTTGTGATACCCGCATTATTTACCAATCCGTCTATATCAGGCCACTTTTCAAATATAGTTTCAATACCTTTCGTAACGGAAGTTTCATTGGCGACATCCATTTGTATATAAAAATGTCCTTCACCTTTGAGAGAGGCTAAAACTTTTTGTGCAGATTCTTCCTTGGAGCTATAGGTGAAGACCACCTGAGCACCATTTTCTGCTAAAACCTGAACGATGGTGGCCCCAATACCGCGGCTACCACCAGTGACAATAATTCTTTTTCCGCTTAATAACATATTTATCCTTCATTTCTTTATAGAGAGAGGGTTTTAACTAAGATTGTTTTTTATAAGGTTCAAATCTTCACTGTTTTGTGTTGAATAAATTCTAAATTGCTCAGCATCCATTTTTTTAAATAGTCCCTTTAATACTTGGCCATGACCACACTCAATCCCCGTAGTAAATCCTTTATTAAGCATCAGTTCCATTGTTTGTGTCCAAAGCACAGGAGCTGAAACCTGCGAAATCAAGTTACTTTTAAGTTCGATGGGATCATCAACCAATTGAGCCCTGAAATTTTGAATAATCGGAAAAGTTGGGTTTCTAAATGGAATTTGATCTAAGACTTGAGCCATTTTTTCTTGGGCTGGTTTCATGAGCTGACAATGAAATGGGGCTGAAACATTCAAGGGAATTAGCTTGGCTCTTTTGGGTGCTCCTGGAATCAGGTCTGGCTTAAAATTTTCTTTCAGCCATTGCAGGCATTTGCTTGATCCGCTAACAACAATTTGCCCAGGTGAATTAAAATTGGCAGGAGAAATAGGGGAATAACCTGATTCTTTTTCAGTCCATTGACAAAGCCATTTGATTTGCTCGGAATCCAGGCCAAGTACAGCGATCATGCCGCCTTCTCCAACAGGAACAGATGATTGCATCGCCTGCCCTCTGGTTCTGACGGCCTTCATAGCTGAGGAAAAAGGCAGGGT
This sequence comes from Deltaproteobacteria bacterium, assembly GCA_017302835.1. Lineage (NCBI taxonomy): Bacteria > Pseudomonadati > Myxococcota > Myxococcia > Deltaproteobacteria bacterium. The sequence goes on from JAFLCC010000011.1 coordinate 23,378, forward strand.
ACCTGCGGAAACGAGGGCGGCATATTCTCCGATGGAATGTCCTGCTCCCGCCTGAATTGTAAGGTTTGTTTCGTTTTTAAGAACGCGAAAGGTGGCTATAGAAACACATAAAATAGCGGGCTGGGTATTTTCAGTTAAGGACAATTCAGACTCAGAACCTTCAAAACAAAGTTTGGCTAAATCTAAACCAATCGCCTCACTGGCTTCTGTAAAAGTGTCTTTGGCAATTTGAAAATTTTGATACAAAAACTCGCCCATTTTCGGGGCCTGGCTTCCTTGTCCTGGAAATAATAAGACGGGCATAGAATCCTTTTTTTTAAAATCGTAATAAAATGCTTCCAGAGGTTAATCCTGCTCCAAATGCGGCTAACAAAATAAGTTGTCCCCTTTTGATCTTTCCTTGTTGGTAAGCTAAATCAAAGGCTACAGGGATGCTGGCTGCCGAAGTGTTTCCGGTCTCATGAAGACTGACAACGACTTTTTCTTTTGGAAATTTAAAATAATCAGCGACGCTTTCTAAGATTCTTAGATTTGCTTGATGAGGAACTAGCCAATCAACCTGGCTCGCGGAAACTTCGTTAGCGTTAAGTGCTTCATGACAACAGTCGGTGAGAGTCCTCACTGCATTTTTAAAAATTTCTCGACCTTTCATTTTCACGTATTGGGACTCGGCCTTTAAAACAGCTTCCGTAAAAGGAATTTTAGATCCACCTGCGGGTAGCACGAATAAATCTCCAAGACTGCCATCAGCATGAAGATGAGAACTGAAAATGATATTTGCATCCTCTTTGTTGGTTCTTGATAGAATCCAGGCTCCGGCTCCATCTCCAAACAAAATACAGGTTTCGCGGTCTTTATAGTTTACAAAACGATGCAAAACTTCCCCGCCAACCACAAGAACATTTTTATACATACCCGTTCTGATAAACTGATCAGCAACAGACAAGGCATAAACAAATCCTGAACAGGCAGCGGTTAAGTCGAAAGAAAAAATATTTTTACAACCTAACTTATTTTGCAAAACACAAGCAGTAGAAGGCATCATTTGATCTGGACTAACGGTGGCCACGATGATCATGTCCAAATCTTTAGCGTCCATATTTGCCATGGCAAGAGCCTTTATTGCTGCTTGGTAGGCAAGGTCCGAAGTGGCTTCCGACTCGCTAGCTAGGTGTCTTCTTTCGATGCCCGTTCTCTCAACAATCCATTGATTATTGGTATCTACCATTTTTTCTAAATCAAAATTTGTAAGAACTTTTTCTGGTAAATAAGAACCAATCCCTGCTACTTTGGATCTAAACTCTCCAATGGCTGACATGAAATTCCTTTGTTATTCGTTAGTAGCAGCTTCTTCTTGAACTTCTTTTTTAACTTTTGGAGGAATGATTTGCTTTCCTTTGTAATAAAAAGCTCCGTCATCAGCTTTGTAAGCGTGATGGGGTTTATGAAATTCACCCGTTTTTTTATCAAAACCAACAGCTGGTAATTCTAATCCATCATGGGATCTGCGCATATCTCTTTTTGATCGTGAGGTCTTTTTCTTTGGTGTAGGCATTGTAACTCCTTGAATATTAGCTAAAGGAAGAATTAATGTCTTAATTTCAATAAGAAATCAATATTACTTACAAATTAATAACGCAAAAGGTAATTTTTTCCATGACTAATCCATGACCATTCTTCTGAAAGAAGTCTAATTATTTTTGAATTTTCAGATCTTTTAAAACAGAAAAGGGATTAGCTTCCCCAGGGGTCTCCGTTACAGGAACGGAAAAAAGCTGAAGTAGGTGACTTACATTTTGACCACAATCTGTGCATTCACCTTTGGAATTTAACTCGGGAGCAGGATTAAAAGGAATGCTCAAAGCTATCGTTTCATGCAAGTACTCACCGATATCAAACTTCATCTGTTCTTGATACTCGACACAATCGGGTCCCGTGGTTTCAGTTTCAGTAAAATGATTTGGTTTAGAATATTTTCCATCCCTAGGCATTTCTTGAGGGGGTATTAGAATTTCATGGAATTTCACGTGGACTGGAAACTGTATCCCCACTCCACAATAGGAACAAATTTCTTTTGACTTGGTTTTTATCCATCCCTTAAGTTCAAAGTCTTTAGAGTTCAATGGGCGAATGAAAAAATCAGTTTCATAAACATTATTTCCAATAAGATCAGATAAGGCCTCAGTGACCTCCGCTGTCTCATTCGAATATTTGTAATTTTTACCTTCATCTGCTACTTCAAATAAATTTATCTTCATCATTTCCTCTTTAGCCCTAAGTGGAGTCTATAACGGTCTTCAGCTGTTACGCATAAGAGTAACTGCTGAACGGACTCTACAGCTAAAAGAAATCTTCAAAAAAGTCAAAGAGATAGAGGTTTAGGTAAAGATTATAGATTTAAATACTGATCTTCAGCTTTAAGGTTGCCTTTAATTAAGCTAAGCTCTTTCATTTGTAAAATCAATTTCTTCCATCTGTCTGAGTTCATGGCGCCTAAAGTCCCATCTGAATGTATCAAATTTTCCTGGGATTTAGCGCTTCTTTCAAAAGTTTCCCTATCCATGGAAGTGTTCAATTCATTCATTTTATTATTTGCAAGAGTAGGATCTTTTAAATAACTTTCCCAACCTTTACGAACGGACTTAACCATACGTTCGGCAAGGTCTTTATTTTTTAGATAGTAATCTTTTTTTACAGCTAAAACAGTAGTGTAGGGATTAAATCCTTCATCTGAAACCAAAAAAGTATTTATTTTTATTCCCATTTTTTCTGCAGCCAAAGGTTCGCTCGTAATAAATCCCTGTTGAGATAAATTCTTATCCTTCTGAAATTGAGTTAACCCCCCTAAATAAGGAACCATCTTAACTTTGAACTGGGGGTATTTTTTTCTTAAAAACAAAGAATAACTTAAACCTGATTGCCAGGCAAGGTAACCATCGCTTTGCAGAAGATCAGAAATATTTTTAAAATTTCTTTCTTTGTGTGACATAAGGATTTGCGGATTCACTTGAAACGTTGCAAATAAAGCGATGACTTGATTCCTGTGATTTTTATCATTAGACAAAAGGATCTCTTCGGCAGAAACAAGGGCAAAGTCAACAACCCCTTTAGCTAACATTTGTATTGTAGGAGTGCCGGATCCGCCTTTCAAAAGCTCCACATTGAGTTTATTTTTCTCGAACTCTCCTGAAACAAGAGCTTGATAAAAGCCACCAAACTGAGGTTCAGGGAGCCAATTTAATGCTAATTGAATGGATTTTGCCTGTTGGATTGAGGGCTCAGAAAAAGCCTTATTATCAAATGAAGCATAAAAGAAAAAAGGAACCAAAGAAAGGAAAGGAAATAGAGGAAATAAAGGAAATCTAAATGTAAACTTGAATTGCGTAAAATATTTATTTTTCATAATTAAAAGAGTGCTTCAGATTTTTTTAATTTGCAAAGATTCCATTTATAGCCGCGAGTCAAAAGGGAGAGATTCAATCTTTTAAACTTAAATCAAAGGGACGAATTTTCTGGATCAACATATTTAAGAATTTAAGCAGTAAAATAAAAAACAATCCGATGAGTGCCAGCAAAAGAAGACAAGTGTAGACAATATCAATTCGTTGCTGGGTTCGAGCTGAATCGATAAGACTTCCTAATCCACTTCCGGCAACAAATTCTCCAGCAATCACGCCGATGACAGAGAGCCCTGCTGAAATTTTGATACCCGAATAAATGTAAGGATAGGCCGCAGGTAGTTTTAAGAAAAATAAAGTTTTTAAGGGAGAAACTTTATAAATTTTAAAAAGATCTAGCCACTCTTGTTTGGTGCTATTTAGGCCCATAATTGAATTGGCTATAATTGGAAAAATACTTACAAATATGGCTGATGCTAAAATAGTAGGAGTTCCATATCCCAAATAAATAACAAAAAGAGGCGCTATGGCAATAATGGGAACTGTCTGAAAAAAAATAGCATAGGGAAAAATCATTTCCTTGAGGAATCTAAATGACGAAAACAACAAAGCCATGCTGAGACCAATTATAAAACTAAAAGCAAGACTCAAAAAGCTGTGAAAGAAGGTTTCTTTAAAAGCAGAATAAAACTGTGAAAACTCGGCAATGAAGGTTTTGCAAAGATGACTTAGGGGGGGGAATAATTGGGCATCTATTATTTCCAAATAAGAAAAGGCTTCAATAAGAGAAAAATAAAAAATAAAAGCTAAAAAAGGGGGAAATATTTTTTTACACATAACTTCTTAACCTGTTTGAGAACTCAGAAACTTCATTTAAATAATGAGGATTGAGTCTAAAGAAGGGAGTTCTTTGGCTCTGGCATTGGCTATATTCGATGGTTTGACGGTTAAAAATTAAAAGTTTTTGACTCAAAAAGACAGCCTCACTGATGGAATGAGTAACGAAAAAAATATTAATTTTCTTTCTATCCCAGTAATCCCATAGGTCGTCCTGCAGTTCATTTCTTACAATTTCATCAAGGGATGAGAAGGGCTCGTCCATCAATAAAAGCTCTGGATCACTAACCAAAGCCCTGGCGATAGATACTCTCATTTTCATTCCTCCAGAAAGTTCATGGGGAAAATAAGACTCAAAACCAGAGAGCTTAACCAGGGCTAAAATTTCTTCTATTTTATTTTTAGATGAAATTTCTAACTGAGGTGAAGCAAAGGGAATTGCTAAATTTATATTTTCTAAAACAGTTAGCCAAGGAATCAGGGCCGCGTCTTGAAAAACATATGAAATCTTAATATTTTTTGGATAAATAATTTCGCCTTTGGAGGGAGAGTCTAACCCAGCCAAAAGTCTCAACAGACTAGATTTTCCACACCCTGAAGGGCCAATGATAGAAATAAATTCTCCTTTGTTTACCGATAAGGAGAAGTCTTTAAACAAAGTTTTTCCTTTTATGGTTTTAAAAACATGATTAATAGCAATCAAAGGTTATCCCTTTCTATGCGTATAGCCGAGAGCTGATAATGAAAAATACTTAGTCAGATGTCATCATCATATTTTAAAAACAGAGAAAAATAACTATGAATTAAACTAGGTTAGACTTGAAGCCAGGAAACAATGGAATCTGATTTGCAACCTATTAAATTGTATAGGAATAGAACTATAATATTAACGAGACGGAGCGAGGGAGATTTTATGAAGTACTTACTGTGTGTCATTTTGATACAAAGTTTAGCATCTGCAAAAGTAACTGATTTTAACTCTATTATTAATGAAGATCTTAAAGAGCAAAAAGAACTTCACCGGCAATTTAAAAAACAGGTGAATGCAGCAGCCCTGACTGAAAAAGAAAATTTAGTTTCGGCGGAAAGTCGGCAGGAAATTAAAGCTAAAGAATTAATTGTTGTTGAGAATGCACAGAAAAGTTATGCGGCCCCATCAAATGAAAATTTTTTGAAGTTCAACAAAGAAATAGGTGAAGCGAAGACGCAAAATCAGCGCAAAAATCAACATCGGGTAGCTAAAGAACTTAAAGAGCTTGAGCAGTAATAAAATTTAAAGAATTAATTTTTTTAACTCTTCTTGAGAATAAACATAATCTGCATAAATCATCGTGTTTGTAATATTTCTATGCCCTAGGGCTACCTGTACTAAACGGATATCTTTTGTTTTTTTATACAATTGAATTGCAAAAGTGTGTCGTAAACAGTGAAATTTCTTTTCTACCGGCCGGTAATGGTTCCAGATCTGATAAAGCCTATCATAAGTGATATCAAATAGTTTTTTGTTTTCTAGTTTTTCTATAAAAAGCTTCAATTGAAGGAAAATCAAAGAGGGTAGTGGAATTTCCCTATCGTTACTTCCTTTGATGCCTCTAATAAAAACGGTTTCGTCATAAAGGTTCACATCTATTTTTTGAATATTTAATAGCTCCTGGGCGCGGGCCCCCGTTTTTAAACCTAACTGAATCAGAAGGCAGTTTCTTATATCTTGAGCTTCATAGGTTTGAAGGATTTGATTTAATTTTTCAAGTTCAGGAGCGAGGAGGTATTTATTTTTATTTAGTTGATACTTCATTTTTATTTTTCCAGACTTCAAAGCATAAAACTAGATTTAGAAGCAAGTCTACGACTCTCCGCATATAGAGCGCGAGTGGGAAATTTCATTTTTTAAACTGTCAATGACATATTGCATTATGTGCGATACAAGCAAAAACGTCTCCTTATTTAAAAACAGACTGTATAAAATATGTAGTAATATCAGATAGTTAACACTAAAGCTTATAACTATAAGCTTTAGTGCACATCGAAAAAAGGGATATCAGGGTATGGTTTTAATATTTACCAATGATTTCAAATAGTTAAAATGAAACAATAATTTCTAAAATTAAACGATATTGCAAGATGCACCGTAATATATTGTAATATGCAATATAAAAATGTGTTTTACAACATTGACTTGAGGTTTTGAAGATGGGAGCCTGAATTCGAGGGCATGATTTGTTTGGCTTTAATCACGGCTTATTTGGAGTTAAAAAATGACTAATTCTAATGAAATATTACCTATTTTGAACGAAAAAAACTTCGAAAATGATCCAATCGTTGCTCAACATGTTGATTTTACAGAAAATAAGGCAAAAATTAAATCCAAAGATAGGCTCCATTTTGAAGCTCAGGTTGAAGTCATTAAAAAACAAATTGGGAATTTAGAGACGGTTAGGAAGAAGCTGAATCTCTCCCAGAGAAAGATGTCTCAGTTGTTACTTGTGGACCCATCTGCCTGGTCTCGGTGGGTGGCTGAGGAGCAAGAGTCCGCACCACCTCATATTTATAGAGCTTTGCAGTGGTATATGAGTCTTCAGGAGCAAATTCCTGGCTTAAATGCAGCTTATTTTTTACAAAAAGATACGGATGTATTGAAGAAGGAATTTAAAAGTCTGGCTCTTGCGCAAACTCAAGACCTTGAAAAATCACTATCCTTAAAATTGGAGCAAGAAATTGTTGCCTTAAAGGCACTTGTTAGTGAGACGAAGACGGAACTAGCTCTTTCTCAAAAAAACTATCATCACTTTAAAAAAACTATTAATTTATTATTGGTTTGTTTTTTATTTTTAGCTCTGATCACTATTTTTGTGGTTTGGTTTAAAACTAAGTAGTCTGTAAAATTCATCTGAAAAAACTAATCTAGCACAATGCAATAACACTCGTATTTTTGCTCTAGATCCTACATATTTTCACCTCAAGTAAAAACTCTAAGGAGGAAATGTGGGAATTTTTCAAGAAATTATCAAATTTGGTAGCCATGAAGAAGTATTGTTCTGTCACGATGCCGAGGTCGGACTAAAGGCCATTATCGCTCTTCATAATACAGCTCTGGGGCCGGCCCTTGGAGGAACGCGAATGTGGAATTATGCAAGTGAAGAAGAAGCACTCATTGATGTTCTTAGATTGTCAAAGGGAATGACCTACAAAGCGGCGGCAGCTGGTTTAAATCTGGGCGGCGGCAAAGCGGTGATAATCGGTGATTCAAAAAAAAATAAATCAGAAGGTCTATTTCGAGCTTTCGGTCACTTTGTTAATTCTTTAAATGGAAAATACATTACTGCTGAAGATGTGGGAACTTGTGAGCAAGATATGGAATATATTTTTATGGAAACTCCTTGGGTTACAGGAATTCCTAAAGATTATGGTGGATCAGGAGATCCTTCGCCCTATACCGCTCATGGGGTATTGATGGGGATAAAAGCTTCCGTCAAAGAAAAGTTTAATTTGGATTCTTTAAAAAGTTTGCGAGTCGCTGTTCAGGGTCTTGGAAATGTGGGATCAAATCTAGTAAAGTACTTAGTAGCTGAGGGGGCTCAGGTTATTATTGCAGATATAGATCCTGATAAAGTAAAAGCGCTCTTGGCTCAATACCCACAGTTAATTGAGACCAATGTCGATAAAATTCTTTATTCTGATTGTGATGTTTTAGCTCCTTGTGCTTTAGGGGGAGTGGTTAATGATCAGTCGCTGGGGCTTATTAAGGCTAAAATAATCTGTGGGGGTGCTAACAATCAACTTCTTGAATCTAAACACGGGAATGCTTTACAAGAATTAGGAATTCTCTATGCCCCTGATTATGTGGTAAATGCAGGAGGATTGATGAATGTCTTTGTTGAACTTGAGGGCTATTCTCCCGATAGAGCCTTTGAAAAAACAAGAAAAGTTTATGAAAATTTAATGAGGGTGTTTGAAATTTCTAAAAAAGAAAAAATAGGGACTCATCTGGCGGCAGATCGGCTAGCTGAGGATCGAATTCAAACCATAGGAAAATTAAAGCAAAGACATCCTGGAAAATCGAGTCGCTCCTTTACAACACTCAAAGAAGTGTATAACAGGTAGCAAGAAAGAACTTTATTGACTAAAGACGAAGTCCTGAGGATCATCGAATCTTGATCTAAACAGGAGAAAGTCATTGGACAAAGAAAATACTAAAAACCAGAAAACTACCCATTCGGAGCCGATCCATGCACCTCATACGACGGAGGCATTTGGCCTCAGTGAGAAGGAATTGAAATCTAAAGATGAAGTTCAAAGGCAACTGACTCTTTCTTTTGATTGGGTTGTGGCTCACAGGATTTTTGTACTTTTTTTTCTTGGAATTTTGTTTGTTTCAGGGTTGGGTTATGTCGTTTATAACAAAACTAAAATGGACATGGAGCTCAAAATCCAAGATCAGTATTTTGTAATTGAAAAAAAGTATTTGGATCAAAAAGCTCAGTTTGTTGAGGCAGAAAAGGAACATAAAGCTGATTTAGAAAAAGCGAAAGCCCCTCAGGAAAAAAATAAAGATAAGGACAAGGATAAAAATAAAGTCCAAGAGGCTAAAACACCTAAAGTGTTAGCTTCGGGGGATTTAGAAAAAGACTATGGTGGTGTGGTTAAGGATTTTAATGACTTACTAACCGCCCAACCCAAATCCTTAGCTGGAAAAATGGCAAGTCTTATGTTGGCGGATATTTATTCTGAGCACAATAAGCTAGCTGAAACTTCAGAGACATTAAATAAATCTTTCGTTAAAAACCCTCATGAATTGATCGATTTCTTGATCGCCATAAAAAAAGTTAATGCCCTCTTATCATTAAATGAATTTACTGAGGCTAAAAAGATTTTAATGACTTTGGTGAATCAAAAAAAGTACCCTTTCTTAAGCTCCCAATTTAAGCTCCAGTTAGGCTTAGCCTATGCAGGTTCAAAACAATGGGATAAGGCTGAAACGCAATTCCAAGAAATTGTTGCTAAAGGAGCTGAAGCAGAGACTCTTTCTCCTGAAGAGATGTCAAAGCGAAATAGATTCTCATCTGATGTATCCGCTTTTGAGCAAGCTCAGAAATACCTTATTTTATTGAGACTTAAAAAAGATTCTGAAAAAGCAGGTTCCTAGATGATAAGCATAAAGGCCGTTTTTTTACTCATTCTGATTTTTCTACAAATTCAAATCATTTCTTGCTCTTCGAGCTCTGTAGGTATTTCAGGAAGTAATTCAGGAAGCAAAGAATTAATTGTCTCTCCTAAGTTTATAAGAGCGGCCAGTGAACAAAAAATTCAAAAATATAGAAAAATTAATAGAGCCAGGCCCATGGAATATGGAAAACTTTTGATATTGGCAAATGCTCACGACGGACTAACCGCATTCGATTTAGAAACAGGTGAGAAGAAATGGCACTTTTTTGTTTTTAATGGTGTAGAAAAAGAACCAGTTTTGTATAAGGATAATCTCTATTTTGGTGGCAATGATGGAAATTTTTATTCTATAAAAGCTCAAAATGGTGTTGAAAACTGGAAAAGTCAAATTAAGTCAGAAATTGTTGCAAGCCCCTCGTTTGATTCAGAAGAGGGACGAGTTTACTTTTTAACAACAACAAACTCCTTATTCGCATTAGATGCGGAAAATGGAAAGCAAGTTTGGACATACACCCGGCAAGATCCCTCAAATTATTCTATTCGAGGAGGAACAACGCCTTTAATCCATCACCAGTTGATTTATGTCGGCTTCTCTGAAGGTTCTTTTGTGGCCTTTAATAAATCAAATGGAACCATCAATTGGGAAATTCAATTAAATAAAAATAAACGATTCAAAGACATTGATTCAACGGCTGTATTAAGCGAAGGAAAAATATTTGTTTCTGGTTACGATGATAAGTTGTTTTGCTTGGCCTCGGCCAATGGCGAGATCCTTTGGAGATTTGAGGCCGGTGGGTATTTGCCTGTGACCATTAAACAAGATCTTCTATATTACCCTTCAACTAATGGAAAAGTATACGCATTAAATAAAAACACAGCAAAGAAAGTTTGGGAAATTGAAGTATTAGATGGCATCCCAAGTGAAATCAGCCTGATAGGTCAGATGCTTGTCTTCGGTGAATCCCAAGGAAGTATTGTTTTTTTTAATGCTTCAGATGGAAAGAAAATTAAATCTTTTGAACCTGGTCGGGGTATTTTAAGCTCGATTCTAGTGAATGAAAAAAAATCAGAGGTTTATTTTATATCCGGAGAGGCAAATCTTTACGCCCTAGAGGTCAAATGGAAATACAAGAATTTATTTTCGTTCGTCGATTAATTTCAGCGAACAAATTGCGGTTTTTAGCGAGTTTTCTTTTATTATTTAATTTTTCTTGTTCTTTAGGAAATTGTCGTTCTCATAAAATAGAAAAAGAACAAATAGAAGGTCCTATGCCAGTAAAGGAAAATAAATTAATTCCACCAACGAGCCTTTCAGAGAGAGTCAAAGTTTTCAAGTTAGATGGAAGCTTGCAGTGCTCCAAGGGAAAGAAAATGGATATTTCGGAAATGCAGAACGAGCTAAAAGATATCAAAGTTTATAGCTCTTTTTCAGAAAATGATGGAATGATGCGAATTCAAATGTGTGGAGCTCCAACGGGAAATGGAAATGTTTTCGAAATAGATCGAAGTAATTTAAAGAAAGCTCTCTCTTTAGGTTTTAAAGAATGGTTAAAAAATTAATTGCTAATCATTTTTTTAAGTCTTGATAGATTTTCTCAAAATCAAATACCGTTAGAGTCCCATCATGATCAGAAGCTCGAAGAGCAATTTCATCTTCAGTTTTGGGCTGTGGCCTGGGTTTACCATTTGGATCTAAATCCCTTAAAATAAAAGCAGATTTAATGTAATCTTGCCCTTCGTATTTCACCATTATGGAATCCAATTGCTCGTTGGATATTTCTTTCTTAGGTGTAAAAAAATATTGAGTTCCTCTTTGACTTAAAGGAGGGCTTGATCCGTCTTTTGTTACATTCATTGAATCGGTAAATCCAAAATCTTTAAGGGGGGCAAACTCTGGGCTTGTTCGGATATCATTATTAAAATCACCAGAAATGATCATAATGGGAAGTTTCGGGTATTTTTTCTCGTAGGACTTAAGTACCTGGACAGATTTCTTTACTTGCTCGGTTCTTCTTTCTGTAGCCTTTTCGTCCTTTTTGGGATCAGGGTTCTGGGCCTTAAAATGCGTCGCTGCCAACATCATAAGGGGTGTTGTATTTGGAGAAGAACTTCGTTCGCGAATCAACAGTACAGGTAGATCTCTGGAGAAAGCCGGTAACTCAGAAGGTGTAGTTTGGTTGCGATTATCTGATAGTAGGTTTCGATGACTTTGAATTTCAAAATCAAAAGGAAGATCTTTTTTGACAAAATAGCATACGTCGATTCCTCGTTGATCATTTCCTTCAATTAATATGGGTTGGTATAGCCCATTAAGAAATTTTTCAGCAAAATCAGTAGCTGTTTGAATGTCTTTTATTTCAACGCCAATAATAATATCAGCTTGTGATTGTGCCGAAAGTATTCTTAAGGCTAAGCTTTTCTTTTCTTCAAAAGATTTTTCCAAAATTTTTTCATGAGGGCGCCCTTGATGATCCGTAGAGACTTCGACAAATCTTCCCAGATTTTCAAAGTTTTGTTCAACAACAACCAAATCTTTAATATCGCTAATAGAACGGGAATTTGAAGAATTCGTAGCTCTTAAATAGGCCCAAGGACCTAGTTTTGAATCACCCTTCATATTTAAATAAATATCACCGCATTGAGTCCGAAAATTGGTTCCTAAGGTTATGGGGGCCTCAGAACAAAACTCAGCAACTTGCGTCGTTCGCCAATGAAACTGGCTAAAATTAAAGCTGTTGAGGGTGATAATTAATAAGCAGCTAATTGTAAATGCGGTGAGTATTCTTGGATGTTTCATCTGTATGACATCGGTAAGTAAATTATTTTCATTAAGGTAACATAATGTAACTTATCGGAGATAAGTTACCAGTAAGAAAAACTGGACCTCTTGGTTAGAAATTCCTTTAAACTCTACATAGATATCGCCGATAGGTTCCATATGAAAAAAATGTGTTCTGATTTCTTGTTAAATTCACCTTTGCTTTCAAAATTGGGAACTGAAACTCCTGATGAAGGGAATTTTAGTTCTTATTTAGAATCTCTTTTAACGAATCTTAAATTTTGCTATCCTGAGCTTATTTTTCATGTAGAGATTTTTAACCCACGAAAAAAAAATTCAAAGGTGTACGCGATTAATGATCAATACCTCGAATTCAAAGTAAAAGACAGTTTAGAGCACTACGACAATGATATTTCGAATTTATTTCCCTATGAAGAAACTCTTTCTCAAAATAAAAAGGTTTACTACCCCCTTATTAAAGAAAAATCTCATATTGGTTTTTTGGTGTTCACAGGATCAAGTAAATCTAAATCAACACATTTTGATATGATCCTTGCTGCGCAATTTATTGTAAGAGCCATGATTTCTAATGAAAAGAAGTTAGCTATTGATTCTTTAGAAGAGCTAAATCTTCAATTAGAAAAAATCGTTGAAGAAAAAACACAATCCTTACTAAGAGAAAAGGAAGTAGTTTTTCAATCCAGTAAAATGGCTACCCTTGGAGAAATCGCGTCAGGAGTCGCCCATGAGATCAATAATCCTTTAACAATCATTCAAGCCAAAGCCATTATCATGCAAAAGAAAATGGAAAAAAAACAAATACTAGATACGGATATGGCTGAAGGATTTCAAAAAATCATCTCTACCGTCGCAAGAATCACTAAAATTATTAAAGGACTGAGGTTTATTAGTCGTGATGGAAGTTCGGATTCACCCGTTCGAGTGATGCTTTCTCAGGTCTTAGAAATGACACTAGACCTTTGTGTTGAAAGATTGAGAAATAATCAGATTAAGTTTGAAGTGGATACTTTTGTAGATGATTTTGAAATTGAAGTTAAAGAAACTCAGATGGTTCAAGTATTTTTAAATCTTATTAACAACTCCTTTGACGCGATTAAAGAATTAGAAAATAAGTGGGTCAAAATCAGCATTGAAGGAAACGACAACTTGGTAACTATCAGATTTACCGACTCTGGCTTAGGGATATCAGAATCTATCTTAGAAAAGATAATGAATCCCTTTTTTACGACCAAACCCATTGGGCAGGGAACTGGTCTTGGTTTAAGTTCCTCTAAAGGAATTGTCGAAGGTCATTCGGGTAAACTTTATTATAATAAAAAATCACCAAACACTCAGTTTGTTATTGAGATTCCATATATTCGCAAAGTTCAAATTCAACAAAAAGCGGCTTAATCATGGGGTTATCAACCGCATTGAATTTCCATTGTGCCTATCTATCTAATTGTTCTGGTTGCTCAGAAAAAATGCTCGATTTTGAACAGCAATGTATTTTGAAAACTAGAAAATTTAAATCAACCTTGCTGGAAAATTTTAATGTAAAAGAAGAACTGTTGTCCTTTCAGTTTCCAACACAGGGGTATCACCGTCATCGGGGTGATTTTATTTGTTTTAATAACCAGATGGGTCTCAATGATTCGAGTAGAAATTTGATCCCGCTTGAGTCTTGTTCTTTATTAGACCCGCAGCTCAATGAATTTTATCAAGCAATCAAAAAAACTCCTTTTCAAGTTAAAAAAGGAACGATCAGAATAAGAAAGTCTGTGGATGATCAATTCGGAGTATGGCTCGACTTTTCTAATTTAGATATTAAACGCTTGCTGGAGGAAGAAAAGACATTGAATTCTTTACTTCAACAAGGAGTCGTTGTGGAAATGGGACAAAAAGGCAAAAGATTAAATACAATTAATGGGAAATTAAAGCTGAGCGAACCAAAGCCTGAGGTATGGTTTAAAACCTTAATAAACCGGTCACCTACTCCCCTCTTTTCATTGATCTCCTCTTTTACCCAGCCCAGTTTTGAATTAAATTTATTAATTCAGATGGAAATTCAAAAATTTTTATCGCAGAAACGTTTTGATTCTATTTTAGAATTTGGCACCGGTATTGGAAATTTTGGTCTTTTTTTAAGTGCTTATTCTGGAAAGTTGATTTTTTTAGAAACTGATGAGCGCAACTTGATACCTTTAAGAAAAAATATACAGACTTATCTTACTGAAAAAGATCTCAAAGTATCTTCATCTAAGAATGGCGCCGAGGCTGAACTTATATTTGTAAACCCGCCCAAATCTGGAGTGGGGCCTTTATTCGATAGTCACTTTCCAGATATGACAAAAGATATTATTTATGTATCTTGCTATTTAGAATCCATGATTCATGATTTGAAAAAGCTAGCTCACCAGGGATTTCAAATACAAAGGTCCATTTTATTTGACCAATTTCCTCAATCCCACCATTTTGAAACAATAACTTATCTGAGTCGTTAGTCACACTTGTAGTAAGGGGAATAATCAAAGATGATCCAAGGCCGGCAGCGCAAAATTCAGTTGGCTGAATACAAATACAAGGCCTTTGTTTTCCTGGCTTTGTGCCTGCTCTGGGCTCGAGATCAACATTATAAACATTCCACTTTTTAGGAAAAATCATGGTAAGTTTTTAAACCGCTTTGACTTAGCACCAGTCTTTTCTTTTAGAATTTCAATTCGAGAATCATCTTCTGGATAGTATCAATCAAGCGGCAAGAGGCAGGATTAAAATAGGAGTGTAACTATATGTAAAGTCTATGGTATTGATTTCTCTTTCGGGTTGTTTAGTTCATCCAAAATATTGGTTAATATCTTCCATGCATCACAGACTCTAATTCCCTCTGGAGTTGTAAAGTCTTTTTTAGAGTTAAAAGTTAATTGATAAGCCCTTGTATTTGGAAACTTTGATTTTACATACTTCAAATGAGGCGAGACCTGAGTATCAGACAATTTACACTCAATAAAAATTGTTGCTTGTTGATCTTCAACGATCACAAAATCGACTTCTCTAGACTCTCGATCCTTATAAAAACGAAGCTCTATATCTCTTCCTTGTGTGTCCTCAAGAAATTGAACACGTTTTAAAAGATGATTCCCTATTAGGTTTTCAAATTTGAGTCCCGGGTTTTTCACCAATGTCCAATCATAGTGGTAATGTTTTTGCTCTTTTTTAATAGCTTTGATTTTAGGTGATCCCATGGCAGAAATACGATAAAAGGCATAAAACCTTTCTAAAACTTCTAACCATCTTTTTATCGTTTTAAAACTAATTTGCAGATCTTCTGCTAAGGAATTGATAGAAAGAGGACTTCCGACCAACTCTGGTAATCTGATTAACAAATGCTCAGCGGAGCCCAGGTCTGAAATCCTTTCGATACTTGAAATGTCATCTCGAAGAATACGTTGTCGGTATTCTCTAGACCATCGCTGAGCTTCTATTTTATTTCCTTTAAAGAAAGGTTCTGGGAAACCACCTAATTGAAAAAGACTTTCAAAATCTGACCACTTGGTCGAATTAAGTTCATCAAAAGTAAGAGGATGTAGTCGTAAAAAATGGTACCGACCTTGAAGAGAGTCTCCTCCATATCGATAAAAATCTAACCGAGCACTCCCTGTAACTAGAATTCTTTTTTCATTTTTGTTTTTATCGTAAAAACCTTTAAGGTAATTTCGCCATTTTTTATATTTATGAATTTCATCAAATATCAAAATATTATGAGAAGGCAATTCATTTCGTAAAATAAGCTCTCTGTCTTCAGAGTAGTCCCAATTGAGATAGGCCGCATTGGGAAATAAATTTTTTGAAAGGGTCGTTTTACCTACTTGGCGAGGCCCTCCTAAAAAAACCATTTTTGACTTCAAATCATTTTTGATTTGAAGAGATAGATATCGATTTTTCACATTTATTTCCTTGAATCTGATTTTTTTCATGATTCCGCAATTTTGGAGTCTTGTCAAATATTTAATCTGCAATTTTGGATCATGATCCAAAATTGCAGATTAAATTAAAGATATAATCTTTAATCCCGTAATTTTTCCAGAAAGATCTTTTTTTAACAGCCAAGAAAAGAGGGGTAAAATAATAATTCCCGTTAGCAGAATTAGCAAGGTTCTAAAGATCACTCTTAGGGGGTAGAAAAGTTGTAACCTTTCATGGTATTTTCCTAACCGGATATTAAATGTTTTTTCACCCAATGTGTGACCTAAATAGGCTCTCAATAAAACAAGGTAACAAAATTGAAACCAAACAAAAACCAAAATGAAAACGCCAAGAAATTGATTTAAATCACCTTTAAGTTTCATGATGAGTATAGAAAAAGAACTCAAAAATAAAGTCATTCCAAGAACAATTAATCCATCAACAATAGCACTCAATACCTGAAACTCTACCAGCTTCCGTCCCTGACGTTTTCGAGCGCCACCTAAAAAACCCAGCCTCTGAACTGGCCCCAGATCAAAACCATCAAAAGAATCCCGGCTTTGCTCTCTATTTCTTGGCACCCTCTGAGGCTCTCTAACAATCTCCATACAAAATTCCCACAATCAAAAGTTATCTTACGACCGGAGGCACTGAACTTCCATTTCCTTTAGGTACACTAGGATCTATTTGTGTTTCGCTAGCAGGAGGTGGTGGATCATTTCTTGGTGGATTGTTCGGCAGTGTCGGCGGCGTAACCACCGTCGGACTTCCGGGATCCACGGGCGGAACGGGATCCTCATATTTTGGAGCCGGGGTTTGGATCGGTTTTTTCTTATCTTTTTCGCAAATCCATTTTTCTGCCAAACATAATCCGCCAGCACCAAGAGCAAACAGGCTCAACCAGTTTAATCCACTCATTTCACAACCTTTATTGAATGGATTAAATGGAGAGAATAAAGAAGAACATCCAGCCTCTTCAGCAATTGAACCGCCAGCAGTTGCTGTTTCAGATGTTTCTCCAGCCACGGCGGCAGCCGGTCTATCATTCTTTTTGCAGGTATTGAACTTCGATGAATCTTGAATAAATCCTTTATTTGGGTCGCATACACATCTGCTTTCTTCCTCAATCCACTTTGCAGAGGTTAAAGGGTTCCAATCTTTACAACTTTTATCAATGAATTCACCAGTAACGGCTTGATTCTCGGGGTCTAAGAGATTTTGAATATCAAGTGCTCTTTTTAATAAAGCGTTGCAGGCTTCATTTTGTTTTGCGGGATCATCATTATTTGCTGTTGATCTCGTATTGTTTGTCTGTTTTCTTAATTTATGGTTGTACTTATGTTCATCACCAGGTTTTGGATCATCGGTAGTGTAAGGTTTTCCATCTGATTTGACACAAACGTTCATTGCTGACTTAATATAATCGGTTAATGGAATTATTAATTCACTACTAACCTGATTCCAAAGAACCATATTTTTGGTGGTCAATTTTCCACCCTTTTCTTCAATTAAGTTTGGGTCGATATTTGTATTATTCGCTTCATTTATTTTTTTTATCCATCCATTTAAGAAGTTCTTTTTATCATCAAGGGTACTTAGGCTACTCCCCTTATCGCAAACTCCACCAGGGTGGGTTGCTGATTGAAGGTCATGGCTCTTAGTATTAATACAAACAGGTGAACCATCAGACTTAATATAAGTTGTTGCTTGACAAGCAATCCAGGTTTTATTTTTACCAGTATCATGGTTGCTTCCCTGACACTTCTTAGATTCAGGGGTATTAAAAACTTCGATATTACTTGAAAATTTGCAACTTTGACCAACCCATTCAGCAGCGTATCCAGCCACAATACAGCTAGGCCCTTTTCTAGTACCTTCGATTTCATCTTTACCTAAGAATCTCTCCTTTTTTAGGTCCGTGACTGTTTTAATAATTCCTCTTTGATTCTTCTGTTCTTCATCCAATTGAGCACTTGTTCTTGCTTCAGCTTCCCTTCTTAGACTTGTATCTTTAGCCTCCGCAAAAGCATCGGAGCCGAAAAATAATTGCGAATAAAAATCCTGAGGTTCTTTATTAGGGATGGAAACCACTTTAAACTCCGGGATACTATAAACTTTATAGGAAGCTTCCAAAAGCTCACGGTATCTTAAAAAGTAGTGGGCTTTCTGAATATTTGTAAGTTTACTCCATTGTTGTTTCGTAGGCGTAAAACTTTTTGCAAAAATATTTTTCTTAAAGTTGCTGTACCCCTTTTTAATGAAAGAGAAATGTCCGATTTTCTTGTTTAGACTTTCATTGTTCTGAAAATCATTTGCTCTTAATAGAACTCCGTTGATTTTTAGAAGTTCACCTCCATTTAATAAGTATTCAATAACTACTTGCTCCCCTTGAATACGAGTTATTAGCTTTAAGGCATTTCTACCTTTGTAATTAAATTCTTGAATTTTCATTTCTGGAAAAGTTTCACTATTAAAGGCAGAAAAAAGATAACTCAAATCCTTTTTCAACTTCTCCTGGAATCGAGGACTTACATTTTTCCAAACTTCAGTATAAGATTTTGCAGTTTCAATTTTGCTTGATTTAAAAAAAGTTTTCAGTTGTTCGATCTTGGGGTTTACTTCGGAATTGGATTTGGCAAAGATGGAGGGGGTGAAAATGAGGGTGGAAGTGATAATGCCGGATGCTAACGAATTTAGAAAGTTTGTTTTCATAATATCCTCTTTGAATAAACTTTATTCATTTTATATCTAAAGGTTCGGAATATAATGATAAAACTTTAAAAGAATCTTAGAATGAGACTATGGTCCGGCGATGGTTAGGGTATCAAATGAAGAATCCTCTTTTATAATTAAGCTTAAATTTTTAGCCCAATGATCATCGTCATTTAAGGAGGAAAGATAGTCCAGTTGGAGTCCCCCATGTTCTAGAAATAATTTTTTATTTTCAATTTTTATTTCTTCAAGAGTTTCCAAGCAGTCCGTTACAAAGGCAGGACATAAGACCAAGATTCTTTTTATTTGATGATCTTGGGCGGCTGTCTTAAGAAAAATATCTGTATAGGGCTCAATCCATTTGCTGCGTCCTAATCTGGATTGAAAACTTGTTTCCATTTTAAGTTTTGGTGGCAACTTACCTGATTTTTTTAGAGAATTCAGAATTAAATTAGTGGTTTGAAAACACTGGGCCCTGTAACAGTTGTTATCTGCATTGTCTGAATTTAAACAACAACTGGAGTTAAATTGGCAAAAATGATTTTTGGCGAGTTGGGATTCTGGCAAACCATGATAGGAAAACAAAAGTAAATCGTATTGAGCCAAATCAATGGACTGAAATTTCTGAGTCCAGGTTTCTATAAAAAGACGATGCTTCCAAAAAGGTTTTAATACTTTTATTGTTTTTCCTGTAAGAGAAATTGAGTTTTTCTTTGATTGATCTTTAACTTCAGAAATAAACTTTTGGGTCGAGGAAAGTGTACTTGATTCCGCATATTGGGGGTAGAGTGGAGCTAGATAGATAGAGTCATATTGCGATAGGTTTGAAATCGATTTTTGTAAGGATGGATTTTGATATCGCATCCCTAAGGAGATATCAAAATCTTCAAGGTGTTTAAGGAGTTTAGTTTTTAAATCTAAGGTAAGACTTAACAAAGGAGAACCTCGATCGGTCCAAATAGTTTTATATTTTTCAGCAGACTTAGCAGGTCGAAATAAAGATATAATTCCATAGACCAATAAGAATCGGAATATAAAGGGAATTTGTATAACAAAAGGATCCATCAAAAATTCTCTTAAATACCGCCTTACATCCCTTACGGAGGTTGAAGCTGGAGAACCTATATTATTGAGGATGAGAAGTTTTTTTTTCATTTTTGAGATAGCCTTTCACTAACGTATGGTTTCTTTCATGAATTCCAGAAAGACCAATAACTCCAAGATAATTACCTGTTAGATTCTTTAATGACTGAGAATTTACTTCTAATACTTTGGACAACTCAAGGTCATAGAGTGGTAGGACCTCTTGCCATCGGATAATAACATAATTATCAATTTCAAAATCAGCATTGAGAGGACCAAAAAGCCGTTTTCGATCTTGAATGATCATATCAAGGATTTGCTGATCAGAAAAGTGAACATAGTCAGGGTGCTCACTGCCGCCTAGAATCCAGCTTTCATTGTATTTTCCACGAAAGTTAAAAATTTTGGTATTAGCTAAAACCCCAAGGGAGAAAAAACTTTCATTTTCAGGAAATAAAACACCAAAACCATCGAGTTCTGTGGATTTTTTAAAGGAGAGAGTGACTCTTAAGAGACTGATTTTTTGAAGTTTTGATTTTGTAGTTAAATTGAAAAAAGAAGAATTTAATGAAGTTGCTAAAAAAGTATTATGTTCCAATTTATTTAAAGAAATCTGTTCAGTTGAAAACTGAGGTTTAAATTGAACATTCGCTTTAAGTAAATATTCCTTCAATTTAGTTATTACCTCTTTCATCCCTCCTTTGGCACTAACAAGACCGCGATAAGTCCCCTTTTCTTTCTTGAAAAAGAGCGAACCTAGAACAAGTCTTGCTGATAATTTAGAAGTGTTGGCAGCAAAAATTCCGTAGACCATGGGTTGAATGAGGTATTGATTCACTTCAGGAGTGAGGCAACGAAAACACCAATCTCTAAGATTCTCGTTGGGAAAAGGTTTGAACTGCCAAGTAACTAAAGATTTTAAAGCCTTAAGAAGGGCTTTAACTGTTTCACTTAAGGTTAAGGGCCAAGTCTTTAAACCCTGCCGATAGATAAATTTCTTTCTAGATTCTTTGTTGGCTAGCAATAACTCGCAGCCAATATCCATAAAAAGAGCTTCAATTTTTTTAGAGCAAAGAAACCCATTTGCTGCTGTCTCGATAAGCATTTCCTTTGAAAAATAGGAATCAATCACCCCACCCACTTGATTTTCTTTTTCATAAATCACCACGGGGTAGCCTTCTTTAACAAAAAAATAGGCTAGGGATAATCCAGAAAACCCCGCTCCGATAATCTGAATGGGGTCTTTATTCATTAAATACTTGGTTGAAAGTTCTGAGAACTGATGAGGTTTTTTTTCTTCTGCCATATTTATTATATCGATTGTGAAAAAATCCTTGTCTGGGGTTGAGAGCGCATCAGTCTTTTATCAAAAAACAAGGCAGCATTTCTTAGGAAAGGCTTTCCTGCTTCAAGAACTTTTATTTTACTGTCCTTAATTTCAATCAGTCGATCTTGGATCATTTCCTTGAGAAAAACCTCAGCTTCGATAACTTCTTCAGCGGACAAAGGCACCTCAAACTGAGTCATGATTTTTAAGATCTTTTCGCGCTGGAGTGTATCTTCTTCTGTTAGGATATGTCCACGGAGGGATGGAATTTGATGTTTGTTTACCTTTTGCTCGTAGAGGTTAAGAACCTTTTCATTTTGATGAAATGAAAAGGGCGTTTCGGAAATAGAGCTGACACCTAGACCTAATAAGAGATCCGTCTTTTGATCCGTGTAACCCATAAAATTGCGATGGAGTTTTTTATTTTGGGCCTGAATAAACAAAGCATCCGTCGCTAAAGCAAAATGATCCATGCCTATTTCTTTGTAACCATTTGCCAATAAGGTATGCCTGGCAATTTCATATAATTTTCTTTTGTCCTCGCCCTTGGGAAGGTCTTCATCTTTGAATAGTTTTTGTTGGGGCTTTATCCAAGGAACGATAGCTAAACTATATAAAGCGATCCGGTCAGGTTTTAAACCCACAGTTAACTCTGCCGACTTTTGAATACTTTCAGGAGTCTGTTTAGCTAAACCGTATATTAAATCAAAATTTACGGATTCATACCCAAGCTCTCGAGCTGTGTCTGTTACAAACTTGGTTTTTTCGTAGGGCTGAATGCGATTCACTAATCTTTGCACTTCCGGATCAAAATCTTGAACGCCTAAACTGATCCGGTTAAAACCCAAGCCTCGTAATACTTCTAACTGATCTCGATGGGTTCGGCGCGGGTCAACTTCTATGGCTCCTTCAAAATCCTCAGGAGCCTTCTTGATTTTATTAAAAATCCCCTCGGCTAATTGCTTTAAGGAATTGGCACTAAAAAAAGTTGGCGAACCTCCACCCAAATGAATTTGTTTAAGAGGGATTTTTTTTAAATCAGGAGCTTTTTCAAGATAATAATCGAATTCTTTAAGCAAGGTCTGGACATAGGGAAACTCCTTCGAATGATCTTTGGTGATGGAGGTATTGCAACCACAAAAAGTACAAAGGGTTTCACAAAATGGCATATGAATGTACAAAGACCAACTAGCCTTGTTTAAGGCTAAGGTTTTTTGAATATGTTGAATCCATTCCTCCTCTGTGGGCGAGGTGTCCCAGTATGGAACCGTGGGGTAGCTGGTATAACGTGGAGCTGGAATATCATATTTTTGAATTAGATTTTGACTCATACAAAAACTTCTTTCCTGACGATCTCGATAAATTTATGCACATTTTTTTCTGGCGTATGGGGTAAGACTCCATGACCTAGACCACAAACCCAACGAGCTCTGTCTTTTTCGGGTAGATCTTTAAAAGGCTTTAAGTAGTTTTTTAATGATTTTTCAAATTCGGAGGGCTCTTGATGAAGCAAGGCTTGATCAAAATTTCCTTGCACAAAAAAATGATTTTTGTAAGTCGTATTTAAATTTTTAAGCAAGGATGGTAAATTCCATCGATGATCAAAACCCAGTCCAGCCCAGGGGGCATTGAAAAATTCCTTGGTAAAATAACCGCCCATGGTACCTTTTGAGTAATAACCCAACTTATGAGGAAACAGACCAGCTAAAGTGAGTAACTGGGGCATAATTAATTGTTGATAAAGAATGGGATCAATTTCACCAGCAGCCGTATCAAAAACCATCACCACCTCGGCTCCTCCTTCTAGTTGAAGCTCAATATTCTTTTTTAAAAGTGGCATCAGGTGCTCACAAAATTGAGTGTAAAGTGGCAAATACTTTTTTGATAAGGTTAGGTTTCCTTTGTGTGAACCCTCTACGGCATAAACAAATAAAGTCCATGGACCACCGACAAATCCAATCAAAGATTTATTTTCAGGAAGTTTTTTTCGAGTTAGCTCCAGGGCTTTCTTTTGAAACATCAGGCTTGGCCAAGCCTCGTTAAAAGGAATTAATTTTTTGATCGAATCGGGGGTCAAATGTATTCCCAACTTTGGACCCTCATCAGTGTACTCTAGACCTAAGCCTAAAGACTGAAGTGGAAACAACAAGTCACTAAATAAGATAGCGACATCAAAATCAAAATCCATGATGGGTCCCATGGCCACTTCTGCTGCTAAATCAGGGAGTTTGCACAAATCCATAAAGGAATTTTTTTTTCTCAACGCCTGGTAATGGCTATGATACCTGCCTGCTTGCCGCATAAACCATATTGGCGGTGTCGTTTGTGATTGAGCTTTGATCGCATTACTAAATAATGAGTTCATAAATCCTCCCTTATCCACTGGTAACCAACACCACGAATATTTCTGATGATGGTTTCATTTTCAAGTCCTAATACTTTTTTGATTCTCACGATAGCATTATCTACGGTTCTTAAATTGGGATTTTTGTCTTCACCCCAAACAAAATCCATAATCTCGTCCCTGGAAACTGGCTGAGGAGATCGACTCACGAGTAGTTCTAACACCTTCATGTCAGAGGCTGCCGGGTATTCCATTTGGCCATTATCTTTTTTGATGAGCAACTGATTAAAATCGATGGTGATATTTTTTATAATTAACTGATTTACTTTTGGATGAGAATCCAGCACATGCTTAACTCGGATAAGTAACTCTTTTAAGTGAAAGGGTTTGGGTATATACTCCTCGGCCCCAAGTTCATAACCACGTAATCGATTTTGAGCATCACCTTGAGCTGTCAAAAAAATAAAATTTGTCTTTTGATTTAAAAGTTTTTTTTCAGCAATTTGAAAGCCACTCCCGTCGGGAAGATTCACATCTAAGATAACCAAATCGAAAATTTTCTTATTTAAAAAATCCAGGGCTGTTTTCTCTGTTTTAGCCCAATCCACTAAATATTCTTTTTCAAGTCTTTCCTTTAGGGTCTCGCCAAGACTGACATCATCCTCAACTAACAGAATTTCTTTTTGATTGGTTTTCATGTGTTCAGTACTTTCATAAATTTATCTCTTTCATAAACTTAGCTCGATGATAAATTCTATTTGCTTGCCATTAAGGGCAGCGATCAAATCACCTTTGATTTTCTTAAGTATTTGATAGCTTAAACTTAGGCCTAGGCCCGTCGTTTTTTGGAGATTTAATCTGGAAAAAAAAGATTTCTTAAATTGAGGAAGAACCTCGCAACCTATACCGTTATCTACAACTTTAATCCTGATTTTATTCCCTGAGCTTTCTGTTTTTAGGCTAATGGTATCCGCTTGACCGTGAATAATGGCATTTTGTATTAAGTTCCTTAAAATACAGACCAAAGATCTTTTATCTGAAAACACCTCGATATCTTTGTTGAGCTCAAAAGAAACATCAGGAAAATCAGCGCGAATTAAAAATAAAATTTCCGAAAATAAAAATCTTTCATAGATAAATTTTAAATTATCAATTTGTGCTAACCACAAAGAATTTTCTAACTGAAGGTCTAGTTTGTTGATGTCTTTAACAATTCGTTGCAGGATTTTGTTTTTGCTAAAACTTTCATCCTCCCTTAAGACATCGGATTGCAGCCTAAGTCTGGCTATGGAAGTTTTAAGATCATGGGAAAAAATAGAAAAAAAAGATCTGAGGGCTTTGTTTTTTTCATTATCTTGATAAAGGAAATAAATAAGAAAAAATCCACCCAGAATGATAGCACACAAAAAGAAGCTCCCCTCCCAAAATAACATGCGTCTTCTGGATTCAAGCTCCGAAGGGGAATAGGGTTTGGCTAATTCAGCCATCCCATAAAACCACCACCAGCCCACCATTGAGGAAGTAAAAATAAGCCAAAGTGAAGAAAGAATCAGTTTGATCTTCATAGACCTAAACAGTACTCAATTTTTTGGATGCTTTCATCCAAAATTTCGTCATTGTGAGCCATAGATATAAAACCAACTTCATAGGCATTCGGTGCTAAATAAACACCTTCCTGCAGTAAATTTAAAAATAACTTTTTAAAAGAAACTTGTTGGTTCTTTGGAATTTGGGAAATGCTTCGAATGGGTTCATCACTTTTTTCATGTATCCAAAAGAGAGACCCATACTGAGAGATCTCCAAATGATGAGCAGAAAGAAGAGGCGTTAGTTTTTTAGAAAAATAATTTCCTTTTTCCTTTAACACATTCCATCCGTTAAGCTTTTTCATTTTTTTAAGAGTCACCAAGCCCGCCCTCATACCAACAGGGTTTGCCGATAACGTCCCTGCCTGATAAACAGAACCAAGGGGGGCCACAAGGTCCAAAATTTCTTTTCTTCCCCCATAGCAACCAACAGGAAATCCTCCACCAATTATCTTTCCATAGCAAACTAAATCGGGTTTTAGATCTAAGACCCCGCACATTCCTTTGAGATCCACACGAAAACCACTAATCACTTCATCAGCAATAAAAACACTTTTATTTTTCTTGCAAAGGTCTTGGATTTTTTGCAAGAACTCGTTTCTTTGTACCAATAGGCCGTAATTTGCAGGAAGAGGTTCTATAATAACCGCGGCTATTTCAGGACCCCATTTTAAAAATAAGTTTTCTAACTCGACCTCGTCGTCAAGTTTGCAAACTAAGGTTTCATGGGCGACAGCCTCGCTCACTCCTGAAGAAGAAGCTGAAGACTCGCCAGCAAGCCCACTACCCGCCTTGACTAATAAGGAATCCACATGGCCGTGATAACAGCCATCAAATTTAATCACCTTGGATCTTCCTGTATAAGCGCGGGCCAAACGAAGAGCTGACATCACGGCTTCGGTACCACTGGAAACAAATCGTAATTTTTCAACAAAGGGAATATGGGATGTGATAAACTCAGCCAGCTCCAAGGAGTAAGGTTCACAGGCTCCAAAGCTCCATGCGGTATCAACCATTTTATGAACTTCTTCTTTAACTTCTGGATCTAAGTGTCCTAAAATAAGAGGTCCAAAGCTTTGACAAAAATCAATATAGTTTTTCCCTTCAACGCTTGTTAAAATAGCCCCATTGGCCTTCGAAAAAAAAATGGGAGAACGATCTAGACCCTTAAAAGATCTTACTGGAGAGTGAACCCCTCCCGGAGAAACTTTTTTAGCTCGTATAAATAACTCGTCAGATGAATCACCAAATGATTCGTTAGCGGTAATTTTTTCCATTACTGATTTTCCTTTTTTGATAGCCAATCTTCATAGTTAAAGCAGGGAATTATATGATCCTTAGGAAGAAAGTTCCTCAATGTATCCAAAGTGCTCCCGAGACCACAGGAATGAAATTTGTTCTTAATTTCGGGATACATTTGATAATATTTTTTAAAAAGCTCTCCATGACTCCAGTAATAAAATTCAACACTTGGGTCATAATGTAAATCCTTATCTTGATAGGAAATAGCATAGGCTGGACATTTTGTGGCCCAGGAACTTTCTTTTCCCTGGGCGTGAGTTATCTTAATCCATTTTATTTTTTGATCTAAATTTTGATCAAAATATGAAGAACTCAAATAGGAAATTTCTGGAGGCTGCTCTTCCCCGAGGGAATCAAAAGATCCACAGACCCAGTGTCCAGACTTAGCTAATTTTTTCCAAGTTGAAACACCACTGGTCCATAAAATATCAGTGTCCCGCAGCCCCTGAATATTTTCATCTTTAGTGATAAAAATAAAACGGGTCTTATTTTTATCACTAAAGTCTTTATAAAAAGAATCTAAGTCATAGGAAAGTGGCTGAATTTTTTTTTCACTTTGAGCATGGGGTGCTAAAAATTTGCCATTTAACTTGCCATTGAAGGCACTAGTTAAATTGCCAGATAAACCAGTTGATTTTTGAGTTAATTTTTCAGAAGGCATCAACGTCGTTTCATTTAAAACATGCCCCGTGTCTGTCAGGCCTTTTAAGAAAAGAACTTGTTCATTTTGTTTATTAAGGATTGAAATACCTATTTTTTGATGGCAACCACCGCCATATTTTTTTAAGATATTTCTTTCTAAAGAAGTATTATGATACGCTCTTTGGTTGTTTATTTTTTGTAATAATTCATGAACCTCTGGACGATCCTTCGCAATTTCAATGGCCAGCGCCCCTTGTGCTGCTGCCGTGGGATTTTGACTCAAGGGAATCACTTGAAATAGCAATTCAGCCAAACACTGCTTAAGATAATTACGTGTCTCTTGAAATTCCTTTTCCTCTGTCGAAATGAGTCTATCTAGAGCGGCTTTGGCAACAATAAGGCCATCGATTTCAGGATCTGAGGATTCCATTAATTTTCTAACCCTTGTTTGAACATTACCACGAACTGGTAAAAAATGAAGTGGCTCAACCTTCCAAGGGAGTGACCATGAAAAAAAACTTTCTAAATTATAAATTCGCCGCGGAGAAGAGGTAAAAATAGTTATTTTTTTTTTACCATGTGATGTTCTTTTAAAAAGCAAAACATCCCGAGGATCTTCTCGATCAAGGGTTGCCGAAATAAAGGTTTTTTCCTTGTCTTCGATGGGTAGATCCTTCCATGAATGGACTACCATATCTACTTTATGAAGAGCTAAATCCTGATAAAAATCTTCGGTAAAGACTCCTTTTTCAGGCATTTTCCAAAGCGGGTCCTTCAAGTTGATATCCCCTAAAGAATCCCTAAAGTGATACTTGATTTGCAAGGAAGGATAAGCATTCAACAGAGCGGCTCCCACTTTGTAGGCTTGGAGTCTGGCTAAATCACTTTTTCTAGAGGCTATGGTCAGAGGCTTTAAAAAAGGCAGGTCCTTGTTAGGCACAAATATCATCCCATCCCCAGGGATAAAGTTGAACTTTCTTGCCAAATTTTTCAATCATTTTAGAAATTTCAATCTGAACTATCTTGATTTTTTCATTTAGAGTTTCTTCTGATTCAGCAAGGGTATTTTTAATATCACTTAAATGAAAATAATTTTCTTTTTTAATTTCGCTTTCATCGTTAATAGGCAATTCGACGCCACCACGCCAGTCCACAACTTTATGAATAGCAAGACCTCTATCTTTCAGACTTTTCATAAAACTTTCTAGTTCTTTATGAGTCAGAGGTGCGGCAATGACTAAGTTAATCCTACCCGAATAAGAAATGGCACTCATATCATTGATAAGGACCTGAGAAAAATCCTGAAACTCTGGATCTATTTTTTTCTGAAGGTCCCTGACAACCAAGTACTTTGAGGGAATTTGAGTGAGCCACGGGGCCATTTCCCGAGCTAATTGCCCTTTTCCAATCACCAATAAAGGGTTTTGTTTATCTAGTAGTTTTCTGGTTAAAGATCCGTAACTTTGAGATCCCCAGTTTTTAATATGTTTTTCTCTTAAAAACTTACAGTCTTGAATCAATTGGCTGAAGACTTGGTCTAGAAAACTGGAGGACTCTAAATTTTTTAATTTAAATTGTTCATAAAATAATTTAAATTGACCAAAAATTTCCGTTTCTCCCTTGATATTAGACTTGAGACCCGAAATGACTTCTAAAATAAACTGATAGGCTTTCTGGTTTTCAAAGATATCAAAATTATCATTTTTATTAGACTGGCTTGCTTGAAGTTCACAAAGCAGATCACCAACCGTGCTGTCAAATCGAGTCGTATCATAAAAATAGATTTTACGAAGACAGGTCTCAAAAAGAACAAAGGAGGAACCTAGGGCCGATAACTTATTTAGTTCTAAGTTTCTTAGCTCTAAGCTAATATTTGATGTCTTACAATAATGAATAATACCAAATCGTTCCACTCTTTAAAATATAGATGAAAAGACAAATAGAAGTGTCATCGAAATGTCATATGCCACAGTAAGCTAATAGGATTTCATATCATTTTGAGACAGTTATTCATAAACGTCAGACTGCGAGACCTCTGCTTAATTCTTGGACTTCTTAAGATAATCAAAAGCTATCGCGTAATTTAATATTTGTTTCAACATAGCGACAAAACCATTTGCCCGCGAAGGAGAGAGATGGTTTTTTAAACCCATCTTATCAAAAAAATGAAGTGGCGTAGTTAAAACTTCCCCAGGAGCTTCGTCATTAAACAACTCCAAAAGAATGGCCACTAGCCCTTTGACAATAAGGGCATCGCTATCGCCTTGGAGAACCATCTTCCCCGTTTTTTCATCCAGCTTTGCAGCTAACCAAACTTGGGACTGACAACCTTTGATGATATGATTCTCTGTCTTTAAATCCGTTGGCATTTCAGCCAGCAGCTTCCCTTTGTTAATGATTCTTTTATATTTTTCTTCCCAATCCAATTCATTCGGAAATTCTAAGAGCAATTTGTTGATTTTATTTGTTAAACTCATTTTGTTTACTTTATTTAGTTTTTAATTACTTTATTTAGCTTTACTTTAGTTTTTAGAATTCCTGTTAGTTTTTCTTTGAGATTCAGAGCTAGCGAAATCCCTAACTCGCCCTTTATATCTGAAATTTGAGTTTTCGGCAAATCTTTAACAAATTTTGCAGAGTTTATATAAAATTCTTCTTCTTTATTAAGGTGATGTTTCCATATTTTTTCATAGGTGGTAGGGGTTAAAGTTTCTCTATTCCCATCCAAATACTCTAATTGAGAAGAGAGCTCCCTGGGCGAGTAATCACTATAGACCAAGACCTCTTCCGCTAGGGCCATCTCTAAATAACTGAGGTAATTTTCAAAGGCCTTCCAAAAAAGACTTCCTTTTTTTCCGTAGCTGGACTCACAATAAAAGCTCGCACAAACACTCCCTCTAAAAATCCATATTCCACAATGGTTTTTGTCTTTTAAATAATAAGGACAAAGAAAGGAATCTGATTGGCCAAAGATCTTGCTCTTATTTTTTTTAAAATACTTTTGATATTCAGGAGGCGCTACCACCCCTAGTGGCAATACAAAACGATGATTTTGAATGAGGTCCCTTATCACTTTTTGAGCCACTGCGTATTTTTCTTCCCGACTCAATAACAGGCTTCCAATGATGTAATTAGGGATAAAGGGCCAAAAGGTGCAACATTTTAAATCTGCTTTATACTTACGAGGAGCCTGAATGCAGGCTTCACAAGTTGCTTTATTTTCATCAAGGCTGAGGTTCCACAGCGACTCATCAAAAAAAGGCTGGTAGACTTCAGGTAGGAGATATTTTATCTTCATTAAGCGGATTTATGCTTTGAACTCGAGACAGATGCAAGCTCCATTATTTTTTCGCCGATAACTTCCAAAGGAAGAACATACTCGGCAGCGCCTCGTTCAATCGCTTCCCTTGGCATCCCGTAAACAATGCAGCTATCTTTATTCTGCGCAATGGTTCTGGCTCCTGCCTTTCTTAAATTGAGTAATTCCCTGGCCCCATCAGCACCCATACCCGTAAGGATCACACCAATAACCTTAGGAAATCCTTGCTCGACCACCGATTTAAACAAATAGTCCACACTGGGTTTATGGCGATTCATGGGTTCATCATCTTTAATAACCAACTTGCTATATTGCCCGCGTTTCTTCACGGCCATCTGCATTCCACCAGGAGCTATATAAACGCAGTTTTTTTTGAGATCATCTCCATCTCTGGCTTCAACCACTTCAAAGGGAAATAGCTCATTAAGTCTCTTGGCGAAGGCCGTAGAGAAAACGGGAGGGATATGTTGGACCACAAGTATAGGTGGAATCTCCTTTGGTAGATGAGCAAAAAGAATTTTCAAAGCTTCCGTTCCTCCCGTGGAAGAACCAATGACCACTAATGATTGTGGGTCCAACTGTCTGGGAGTGTAACTTGCCATGGGTTTCTTCTTGATCAGATTCGCTCTGAGTTTTTTCTCTACAGAGATATGGGAAGCTGTTTTAATTCTCTCGATTATAATGGGTGCCATGACATCAAGTTCTTGCAAGGTTGGTTTTTGAATGTAATCAACAGCCCCATTTTCAAGAGCGTTGAAAACCTGAGGTCCCTCTTCTTGACTTATAGAGCTAATCATCACTATGGGAACTTTATATAATGGTGCTAGTTTTTTTACCAACTGAATCCCGTCTATGTGGGGCATATTGATATCCATAGTGATCACATCAGGTTTATGTTTTTGGTATAATTCCTCTGCATGAAGAGGGTCTTCACAAGTGGCGACGATTTCTAAATTTTTGTCTTTTTTAAAGATGACCGTTAATAATTGAATGATGGTGGGTGAATCATCCACAATCATCACCTTGATGGGTTTATTTGAAACCAAATCATGCGAAGAATCGACATGATTTGCATTCGGCTGTGTGGAGTCTTCTTTTTTCAGAATGATTTTATGATCGTCAACGGTATAATAAACTTCAAAATCATGTTCTCTAATGACTTGCTTTAGGACTGTCGAATTAAGGGATTGCAAAAAGTGAGCAATCTCATCACTGCATTTTTTGGGCCCAATAATTTTAAAACTTAATTCGGAGTCTGAAGCCTGAAGTCTGACTTTAATTTCTTTCAGCATTTCTTTAAAAGAGGGCAAATTCATTTCGTGAAGTAAGCACACAAGGCTTTTCTTATTTTGTGTGGCCGCATAGATAAAAACGCTTTGATTTACCTTTAAAAGCAGAGTCTCTGATGGGTTTCCTGCAAACACTTCAAATTTAAACTTCATATCCACAACGACCTCACTCGTTCTTTTCTTTTTAAGAATTACTTTTTAACATCCTCATTTTTAACAAAAAAATCTTCACTCACTGACAAATAAGAATTTGCTGGCACCAAGGCCTGAGCCACCTCTTTGAGCTGAGTGTAGTAACTATTATTTACATTTCCAGCCATCTCTTCAAGAGTTAAATGCTTTGGCTGAATTTCTAAAATGTTCTGAAGAACCTTTTTACTTGGCATTCCTAATACTAATACAGACACGGTTTTACCCTTAATTGTTTTGGCCCAGCTGTTTAGATTTTTTTCTAAATCTGTAATATAAATTTGTTTGTCCAACAGACTTACTAATTGGTCAACCTGGTTTGTTTTGATGGCGGTTTTTTGATTGAACTTTAAAACTAATGGGGCCAAGGCCTCATAGACTCCTTCGTAAACAAACACTGTTGAGGGGTCGTTGGCGTGAATATTTTTGACCATATCCAAAGCCACCTTTGTATTTGCTGATGACAAACTGGAAAAAACAATCCGAAGTTTACTTTCCGTGTTTTTAATTTCATATTTCTTTTTAAAGGAGCTATCAATATCTGAAAGTTTTTTATTCTTAAATTTAAAAGCAAAAGCTAATTTCAACTTCGATCTTATTTCATCTGATCGCTCTTCTAGGTTAGCCATGGTTGGCTTTTCCACATAGTCGCTGGCTCCCAGCTCGATGGATTTCATAGCGGTATCGCTGTTTTCGCGATTGATACTTGAAATCATAACAACCGGAGGGTGTCGATCATTCATTTGTGATTTTAAATAGTCGATTCCATCCATTTCTGGCATATGGATATCTAAAGTTACTAGATCTGGTTTCAGCTCACTGACTTTTTTGATGGCTTCTTTACCGTTTAAGGCCGTTCCAACCACTTCAAAACCAGAATCTTTTCCTAAAATCTTTTTCAAGAGAGCAAGAATCGTGGGAGAATCATCCACACAAAGAACCTTTAAAGTTGATGGCATCTGAAAAACAGCGGGTGCCACAACTGGAGTCTTTGGAAGCAAGGATGGTTTTGCCGACTGAGCTAGTTTTGATTTGGGATCCATAACTTTGACCTCTGTCGCTTTTTTCGCATTGGCATAAATGCTAGGCCCCCGGTAATCGACATTGTCAACGACTCCATTTAAAGACTCTGAGATTCCAATAAAAAACAAACCTTCTGGCTTGAGATAACTCATTAAATTTTTTGAAATGGATTTAATTTGAGCCATGTTAAAATAAATAAAAACATTCCGGCAGAAAATAAAATCAAACTTTTTAGAAGGCAATTTGATATCGTTCAAATTGACGATATCAAATTGACAATTCTTTTTAAACTCATCTTTAATTTTGGCAAAATGAGAAATATCTCCCGTTCCCCTCGTCCAATTTGTTCCAAGATATTGCATCGGAATTTTTTTAACTTCATCCCAGGCATAAACGCCGTTTCTGGCGATATTTACGCTTTCAGAATCTACATCTGTCCCCAGAATTTCATAAGAAATATCTGGAGCTATCATTTTCAAGTGGGTTTGAAAGAATAAGGCTAAAGAATAGACTTCTTGACCGCGGGAACAAGCGGCAGACCAAATCGAAATTTTTTTATCACCGCTGGCTCTGGCTTTTAGAACCAGCTCTGGCAAATAAGCTATTAAAAACTCAAAATGATTAAATTCTCGAAAAAAATAAGTGTGATGCGTTGTCATCAAGGAAACCAACTTTTCTGTTTCCGCAATTTTATGAGCATTGAAATACGCAAAGTAATCTGTAAATAGAGGAATCCCCAACTTGATCATGTAGGACTTGAGTCTATTTTTAACCATGGAGAATTGTTTTTCGCCTAACTGAATCCCCGTTGATTGATGAACCACCCTAGAGATTTCGCCAAGAACATGCTTTATTTCTTCTTCTGATTCATAAGGACCATCTATCTTATATTCACCCATGATTAAACCTCTTCAAATCTTGGATCATTTGAATTGGGCACACTGTCTCCAGAAACAGCCTTTTGACTTGGACCCACATTCTCTTTACCCAGAACTTTAAAATTTTCTTTAATGGTAGTTTTCGTATCTACTTTAGGGGCAACCTTAGGGGCTACTTTGGAAGCTATTTTGATCGGCTCTTTAGCAATGGCTTTAGTGGGAACTCTCACTGTCGTGTTCATAACGGTTTCTTTCTTCTTAAAGGCTAAAACCTTTTCATTTTTTGTCGGCAAAATCTTGTTCGCTTGAATTTTTTTGGCTTCAAGAGGAACCTTTTCAATCCGCGTCTTGTTATTAAAAATGGAAGCTTTTACTATCAACTCAGGCTTGAGCGTTGGTTCTTTTGATTTGGTAGCAACAGCCGTGATCTTGGGCGCTCCCGTAGTCGACGCTGTTGTGGCTTTTGGTTCAATTGGCACCGTTGAATTTTTTGGAACTGATTTTATGGGGTTAGGTTTCATTGAAGTTGATTTGATGGGAACATTTGAATGATTTTCAAGAGGTTCTCTATCATCCTTTTCTCCATAAATGACATTCTGTAAAGCCTCTACTTGTTTTTTTAACTCATCCGATTTTTGATTCACTTCAACCGAAGATGACCTTGATTCTTGAGCTATCTTAGCATTTTCCGAAGTGGTTAAGTCTAATTGCCCCATGGCTTTTGAAATTTCCTTAATTCCATGAGCTTGTTCCTCAGAAGATCTCGAAATCTCAGTCACATAATTATCAACTTTTTTCACATTTTTATCAATATCTTCAAGGGCTAAATTACATTCGCTGGCGGTTTGCTTTCCTTGCTCCACTTTTTGTTTGGCTACACGGATAAGCTCTTCCACTTTTATTTCTGTTTCTTTTACAATCAGTTCGGTTTTTCTCTGACTTTCATCTAGAAGGCTGGCAATTTCCTTAGCTGCACCTCCGCTCATTTGTGCTAGTTTTCCAACTTCTTCTGCCACCACAGCAAATCCTTTACCATATTCGCCGGCCCTTGCGGCCTCAACCGAGGCATTAAAGCTTAACAACTTCGTTTGAAAAACAATGTCATTAATCACTTTCGTTTTATTCCCGATATCTGAAATCAATTTTACAATTTCACTTATTTTTCCATTATTTTCCTTCATTTGATCAGATATGGAGTCATTCGAACTTGAAATATCCTCGATAGACTTTAGCATGTTCACAATGGTTTTTTTACCCAGATCCGTGGCCAGCAAACTTTCTCCAGAAACGGCCTTCGATTGTCTTGAAGCCTCACTATTTTTCTCAACAGTGGCCGCTATCTCATCCACAGCCGCCATGGTTTCTTGAATCGCGCTGGATTGCTCTGTTGCGGCTTCAGACAGCCGAGTGCTCTGCAAAGTTAAAGAGCCAGAAGTGCTGTTTAAGCCTTCTGCGTTCATGTCAAGAAGACTGGAAATTGAGGACAAACTTTTTCCAATTTGATTCCCGAAAAAATAAGTAACTACGAATCCAACCACGATACACAATGAAAAAACAATATAGAATAAATTAAAGACCTGGTTAATAGAAGCTAGGACTTCTTTTTCATTCCCTCTGACCAGTACACCCCAACCCACAGAATCAATCATCTTAGAGCCTTTGATCATCCTGTATCCTATGATCTGAGGGAAATTCTTTTCAAGATGAAATCCATCCGTCACACCTTCTTTATCCTTAATTAATTCTTCAGCTGCTTTGAGTTTTTCTGCAACTAAATTTAATTTGAAGGTTTTCTTTTCTAAATCGAACTTAACCTCATTTTTTCCTCCATTTTCAGAAGGATCATGATCTATCAACACCACACCTTTTTTATCAATGATGGTGATTTCAGTATGGGCCAAATTGTCTCGCTTTAAATCTTCATAAATTCTCACCAGGGAATCCTCAATCCATTTAGTGGAAGACCTGGTGGTAATCACTCCGACCAATTCTCCATTTTTATTTTTGATAACTGACGTAAAGCTGGCCCCAACATAATCGCCTCCTTGTGCTAACTTTCTGACTGGATCTGGGTGCAAATCTTCAAAATAAGTTCCCACAAAGCCTTTTATTTTATCTTCAGTAAATTCGCCAGAAACGGCTTTTCTAAACCATCTCTCTTGAGAAAAATTGTATTTTTCCATAGCTTCTACTTTTATCGGTCTTCCTAAAACATCTTTTGTATTTGAACTGACAAATTGCCCCGTTTTGTCTACAACCAAAATAACCTCATAAAAACCATACAAAGAAACATATTCGTTCAATACCTTTGATAAGTTAGCTTTATCCAAATTTTTTATGGACTCATTGACTGCAAAGGCCTGAACATCACTGTAACTTTCAAAAAATTGATCTTGAATAAAATAGCTCAAATTTGTAGCATGATTAAAGAAATTGTAAGAAATATCTTTAACATATTCTTCTCGGAAGTTTTGAAATAGTCCAAAACTGATGAGACCGAACATAAACACTATGGAGTTAACAACAATCATGATCTTAATTCTTAAAGACATCCTTTTGAACAATTTCATACCTACCTCTATTATTATGCTGCTTTAGTTACGCTCTTTTGCATCGCTGCTTTATCATCATGTGACAAGGCCTTAAAAATATCTAACAGAAGAACTAATTGTTCCGTTTTTCTAAAGACACCCGTAATGTATTCTGTACTTCTGGAACTCTCAATCATCGGTTTTTCTGAAATTTCTGAGTTTTTGATTGCAAGAACAGAGGTCACTGAATCAACAACAACACCCAAAAATTCGGTTTTTAAATCTAAAATAATAACTGAATTTTCCTCAGTTTTTTTGGGAGAAATTGAGAACTTCTTCCTAAGGTCAATCACCGAAATGACTTGGCCCCGCAAGTTCATAATCCCAAGGAAATGAGCTGGCGTGTGGGGAATCGGTGTGGTTTCTGGAATGGCAATAACTTCCTTCACTGTTAAAAGGGGAATAGCAAACTCCTCAATACCCAGAGAAAAATTTAAGTACCTATTTACTTCATCTTGGTTTTCATGATTCATGATGCCCTCCCAATTTCTTGAGGCTTAATATTGTTTATTGTTTTTCCTCTTGCTCTAACTAAATCCAAAGGTTCAATAATTAAAGAGGGTCTCCCATCTCCAAGTATGGTGCTTCCGCTAAACCCTTTTATAGATTGCAATTCAGGACCAAGCTGTTTGATAACCACTTGAAACTGACCTATGATATCATCAACTAAGAGCGCAAAAGGCTCTTTTCCAGTTCTAATAACAATGGCAATCATATTTTCTAAATTCGCTGTCACTTTCTTACCTAGTAATAAACACATGCGATACAAGGGTAAATTTTCTCCTCTTAACAAAAGAATCTCGCCAATTCCTGTGTTAAATTGAATTTGTTTATCGGTTGGCTTAATGGATTCGTGTACGTGAGAAAGTGGTATTACATATTTCTCTTCACCAATTTGAACAACCATTCCATCGACAATAGCAAGGGTTAAAGGTAAAATAATTTTAAATGTCGTCCCCTTTAATTTTTCTGAAATGATTTGAATTTCGCCAGAAAGCTCTTGAATGTTTGTTCTGACAACATCCATTCCTACACCCCGACCAGAAACATCGGTAACTTGTTCCTTCGTTGAAAATCCAGGTGCAAAAATAAGATTCCAACACTCTGCCTCTGTTAGATTTAAGTTTTCTTTGATAATTCCTTTTTTAACAGCCAGGGCTTTTAATTTTTCAGCATCAAGCCCCCCTCCATCATCTTTGACTTCGATCACAAGCTTTCCACTTTGATGATAAGCATTTAATTGAACTTCTCCCTGGGGCTTCTTGCCTCTTTTTAAATGGAGGTCGACGGCTTCGATACCGTGATCTACAGAGTTTCTAATTAAATGAACTAAGGGATCGTTTATTTTTTCTAATACCGTTTTGTCCAACTCAGTTTCTTCACCTGACACCTTCAACATCACATCTTTGCTCAGTGCCTGAGCGGTATCCCTGACAATTCGTTGCATTTTCTGAAAGGTCGGCTTCACCGGCACCATTCTTAAATGCATGGTGATATCTTGAATTTCTTTAACCACTTTCCCAAGCTGATGAGATGTTTTTTTGATAAACAAAGGGGTGGAATCACTTAATTGCTCTCGCAATACTGATTGCAGGATCACCATTTCCCCTACGTAGTTTTGTAATTTTTCAAGTCTCGATAACGAAACCCTGATACTTTCATCAGTTTGTGAACCACTTGCCGTCTTTGGAGAATTCCCCTCCTTAGATTTATTTTTGTTTTGTGATTCAGGTGAAACTATGGAATCAGGCGTTGTTTTTAAAGGCAAAGGATCGTTGTTTTCTGAAAGTTTTTTAACCTCTCCAAGAACACTTTCTAAATCAAGCTGAAAGCCTTTGTCTTCCTTTGCCTTTACTCCTGGAGCCAAGGCCTGCTCATCTGCAGGATTATAGCCAAGGGTTTGTTTTATAAATTCCAAAGGATCTTCTGTTTTATTTGTAAACTCAGCGGCAGAGGGTGCCGAAGTTTCAACCGTTTCCATTTCAGCAAATTGCCCATTTTTTGCATTTTCAATTTCAGCGATGAGCTCTTGAAACTCAAAGCTTGCATCCAGATCTTCTTTTAGCGACTCCACCATGTAACGAATGTAATCATTACAACGAAGCATCAGATTTACGGTTTGGGGTAAAACCTGTAATTCATCATTTTTTAATTTGAGCATTAAAGATTCAAACTCGTGAGTAAAGGCACCCATTTGTTCAAAGCCAACAGCCTTCGAGCTTCCCTTCAAATTATGGGCTAATCGAAAAATTTTATCTAAAACCGTTTTGTCCTGAGGGTTAGCCTCTAGAACGAGAAAACTTTGCTCAACTTCTTCAATGGCCTGCATCGCTTCATCTAAAAAACCGAGTTTCAATTCCTTTTCAAAATCATCCACATTCACTCTCCTGAAAAATTACTTACTTATTAACGGCATTTATTTAATTTTATTTAGGAAAAATATTTTATTATTATATCTCGACCTTGGTCTCATTCAGCCAAATGCATTAACTGTCCGACAATTTTTGTTTTTATTCTTACCACCCCAATTGAAATTCAAAATCGTCTTTAATTGAGACATCAAAAAGTACTTTCTTTCAACTAGTTAAACCAATGTCTTAACTTGAAACATGGACAACTGTTTGCATAACCATCTCTTAAGAGGTATTTATGAAAGCGTTCATTTTTTTAAATCTACTACTCATTATTTTTTTAAGTAATTCAGCAAATGCTGTTGAAAAGTTTCAATTTAATTATAATTTTCATGGCGACAGTCTATTTTTAACTCAAGAAGCTGAAGATCCTAACCAAGCTCTCAAGATAGCTGCCAAAATATGTTTTAAGCATTTTAAGGGACAAGGAAAAATCTCAGAAGAAAGAGGTTTAGATATTATTGACATCTGTGCCAACCCAAAGAACTAATGAATTCACTTTAGCTTTACATTGAAAGCCTGCCATGATAAATTTCCAAGATCTTCTAAATAAAGGATCTAGAGATGAAGCTATTCAAAATTGTTTTAGATTTTCTTTTCGGAAAAGACCCAGATATTTTCGATAATCAAGGCAATGTAAGCCATAGTCTTCCAAGAAAAAAATGGGAAGAGTGGCACCAAAGAACCAAAATTGATTCTCACCACAATTGGAGATCTCATACTGGCCGAACTGGCAACTTGAATAGAAAAAAATAATCCTTTTTGACGGAATCACGCCTTGTTCCTGACCTTTTGGGAACAGGTTCTTTTAAAACTGGCTCTCTAGATTTTCCTTTAACGAGTTAAGATGCACTAGTGCCTGTAGTGGCGTTGTTTTGGCGATATCGATTTTACAGATTTTTTTCTTTATTATTTTAAATTTATCCAACTCTCCCAGATCCGTTTCCCCTAACTCTACTTTCCTTGGGGTCAAGGTTTCCTGATCAAACAATGACAATTGTTTGTTTGTTTTCTTCTCTGCCTGAGAATCAAGCTTTAAAACTAAATATTTTTTTGCTTTTTCAGTAACTTCCAGGGGCATCCCAGATAATTCGGCAACCTGAATCCCATAACTTTTTTCAGCAGGTCCAGGTTTTAGTAGATGTAAAAAATCAATTTTTCCATGATTCTCGGTAATCGCCATGTGGGCATTTTTAACAAAAGTAAATCGATGTGAAAATTCAGTAAGTTCATGATAATGTGTTGCGAATAAAGTGTAGGCCTTCACCTGATGAATCAGAAATTCTACGATAGCTTCAGCTAAACTCAAACCGTCATAGGTTGCCGTTCCGCGACCAATCTCATCAAGCAAAATCAGAGATCTGGACGTGGCTTCTTTCAGCATGTCAGCCGTTTCCGTCATTTCGACCATAAAAGTAGACAAACCTTCGGAAAGATTATCGCTGGCTCCAATGCGGGTGTGAATCGATTCCAAAATCGGCAACCTGCAATAAGAAGCAGGAACGAAACTTCCCATTTGTGCTAAAATTTGAATCAAAGCTACCTGGCGCATTAAAGTACTTTTCCCTGCCATATTAGGTCCGGTGATTAGCCAACACTCATTTTTTTTAACTTCTATACTATTTGGAACAAACCGAGTGTTCAGAACCTTCTCAATAACAGGGTGTCGTCCTTCCACGATTTTAATATCAGAATCTTTCTCTAAAATGGGCTTCACATAGTTAGACTCTAAAGCGAGCCAAGCTAATGAAGAC
The DNA here is from genome assembly GCA_017302835.1 of Deltaproteobacteria bacterium. Classification (NCBI taxonomy): domain Bacteria; kingdom Pseudomonadati; phylum Myxococcota; class Myxococcia; species Deltaproteobacteria bacterium. The sequence continues at coordinate 63,968 of JAFLCC010000011.1, forward strand.
AGGGCGTCTATCTCTGACACCCTATGGGACAATTCCAATATCACTTGAGATTTACTGAGAATTTCTTTTTTTAGCTCTTCAAAGTACAGGTACTCCAATTCGGACCGGCGCGACTGAGCTTGTAAAACCTTTTTTTCAAGTTCTAATAATTCTTCAGTATAAAAACGTTCTGCATTGGTCAGAGTTTGTTTCCGCTTATACTCAGGTGGAACTTTTTCAGAATGGGTGTGAGTGACTTCAATGAAATAGCCAAATACTTGATTATAGCGAATCTTCAAAGAGGAAATACCGGTTTTGTTTCTTTCCCTTTGTTCCAATTCCATCACTAAACTCTGTGAGTTGGTCGCAAGTTCTATCCATTCATCTAGATCAGAAAAAAAATTCTTTTTAAAAATTCCTCCCTGCCTCAGAGACAAAGGGGGCTCTTCATTTAACTGCAAATTTCTACCTTCCACATATTTTTTTAACTCAAAAAATGGAGAAAGAGACTTTTCATCCAGAGGGTACCCAGATTCTGCCAAAATTCTAAGAATTTCTTCGCATGTCATAACTGAAGAAAACAAGCCTTGAATATCTCTTACAAGACATTGAGCCTGATCTATCTTGGCAAGCTTTCTTTCAAAATCAGAAACATAAATGAAAATTTCACGAATTTTTTTTAAAACATGAACTTTTTGAAGAAAAAACTCTAGAATTTCTTGTCGTTCTTCAATGGCCTTTACATCCGTCAGTGGAAATCTCATCCATGATTTTAATTTTCTGCTCCCCGATGCTGTTTTAGTGTGATTGATACAGCCAAAAAGTGAATTCTTGTTATCTCCTTTATAGGTTTCAAAAAGTTCAAGATGTTTGACGGCGCTCGATGGCAAATTTAACTTTGAGTTCAAAACTCTTTCTGGAAATAAGTCGCCCGTTGGGTTCCAAAGCGGGTTTAAATACCGTAGGTATTCAAGCAATACCTCTCCACCTGAATCATTATGGTCCACCTTCCTCAAAGTCACTGTCTTTACCAAAGATTCAGCTAGGGTTTTTTTTTCTTCTTCGCAAAAAACAAGCTCACTAACCTCAAAAGAGGAAACAATTCTTTTGAGCTCTCTGTCTTGGGTGTAGTGAATTTTGAAAGACTCAAAGGTCGAGGCTTCATAAAAATAGACGAACTCTTTGTAAAAGCAGGCTAAAAAATTAGACTTGGTAGCCTCCAAAGTATCAAAATCAAAGACCATCCCAGGAGTTAAAATTTTGGTCACTTCTCTTTTAACAATACCTTTAGCTAGCCTTGGGTCCTCCACTTGGTCGCAAATGGCCACTTTCACTCCAAGGGAAAGCAACTTATTAATCCCATTGGAAACCGAGTGATAGGGAACTCCACACATGGGTGTCTGCTCTTGGCTTTTCTTATTCCGCGAAGTTAAGGTAATCCCTAGCAAGGGTGCTGCGGTCTGAGCGTCTTCGAAAAAAAGTTCAAAAAAATCACCCATACGAAAAAATACGATCTTATCTGGATGTTGATTTTTTATTTCCCAATATTGCTTCATTAAGGGGGTTTGTGAACTTTTTTCCATAGAAGTGTTGTATTAAACAGAACCCTATTTATTCAAGTCTTATTGCAACAACATCAACTTGAGACCAGTTTTTGCAAGAAAATTTGAAGTTTTCCTCAACACAGTTGATAATTTGAATGTGTCAAAAGCATCCCTCGTCTCTTACCCATCCAACCACACTCTTTTCTCCCAAGGAGAACAAGGAGATAGAGCCTATATCATTGACAAAGGAAGAGTGATTATTTTTTTGAGCAAGGATGGTGAAGAATTCCCCTTAAGCATCCTTGGTGAAGGAGAAATTTTTGGGGAAATGGCGATTATCGATAATCAAGTCCGTTCCGCTTCGGCAAAAACTCTTGAAGAATGCAGTCTCATTATCGTCACCAAAGATCAGCTCTTGGAACGAGTTCAAGCTTCCGACACCGTCGTTCGATTACTTTTGAGGGTTTTGCTTAAAAGACTACGGGCCCAAAATGATCTGATTGTGATCCAACCTAAAAAGAAAATTTTTAATACGGAGAAAGCCAAAAAAGAAGATATCTTGGCGGTTGAAAAAATTAAATTAGAAGCCAAAATATCCCAAGCCTTTGAAAATAAAGAATTTGTGATGTTCTATCAACCCATCGTTAATATCAAAACTGAAAAAATTATTGGGGCCGAGGCCCTTATCCGCTGGTTCCCTCCCACGGGTGAACCCATTTCTCCAGCTGTTTTTATGGATGTTGTGGAGTACTCTTCCCTGATTATTCCCTTTGGAAAATGGATTGTGGAGGAATGCTTCCGCGATTTAAAACAGATCCAAACTGAATCCAACATCAAAGACTTTAGCGTTTCAATTAATATCTCGGGAAAGCAATTTCACCAATTTGATTTTATCAATGCTGTTGAAGAGTTAAGAAAGAAGTTTGATCTTGTTTCAAACTGTATCAAACTTGAAATGACTGAAAGAATTATGATGGATGGAAATGCAGCCCTAGATACCCTCATCCGTTTTGATGAGCTCGGCTACAAACTTTCCATTGATGACTTCGGCACCGGGTTTTCCAGTCTTCAGTATTTATTCCGTATGCCTCTGGATAATATCAAAATCGATCGGTCTTTTATTCGCGACATGCTCAAAGACGATAAGGCCCTGGCCATTGTTAAATCTTTAATCTATTTAGCCCAATCTCTAAACATGCTGGTAGTGGCCGAAGGTATTGAAAAAGATGAAGAAAAACATCTCTTAAAAGCCCTAGGTGTCGACTTCGGCCAAGGTTATTTATTTTCCAAGGCCATTCCCTTAAAAGACCTAATTAGTAAACTTAAATAATTTACATTGATGATATTAATCATGTCCATTTTGAAGTCTTTCAGCTACATTGCCTCCCCATGAAAGACTTCAAAGTTTATTTAAATCTGATTTGTTTTTATTTAACGGAAATCCTTTTTTTAATATCAGCCCCTTCCCTTCACGCTCGGCCTGAATACGCAGCCAGACACAATTATGTTAATTGCCAGCTCTGTCACGTCTCTCCCTTTGGCGGAGGCGCTCGAAATGTCAATGGCAAATTGTACGGCAGTCATGAATACCCTATCAATTCATTTTCAAAACAAGACCTTGTTTCTTTTGACACTCGTTTTGAGGCCTTTTACAGCAAAGGTGCAGCTACCACACGTGGTCTTTTTTTTATGACAGCTGATCCCACTTTTAATATCCCTCTCACCCAAGCTGAAGATGGAAAATCCTTGGACCGCTTTGTTTTTAGCCTGGGGCTTGCTCCTCTGGAGGCTAAAAACAATAAAGAAAGGGAAGGTTATTTCCTTCATGAATTTGCGAAATCAGGAGAAGAAAAGTATTTCTCCACCTTGAGCCTTGGCCGATTTCTATTACCTTTTGGTTTAATGACCGATGAGCATCGAACCTATACGAAATTGCAAACAAAGACTTCCAATTTCGATTATGAAATGGGCGTTGGACTCACAGGGGATCCCAATTCAAAATTTCACTGGGATATCGCCCTCACTGGCGGCGCTCCGGCGCAGGGAGGTAGCAGTCCTATTTTAAATGACAGCCCTTACGGTGCCCTTTTGAATTTTCGTTACCGCCCTCTAAAACATCCTGGCTTTTTTGGCTTGAGTTACTACACTCTTAATTCTGATTCTTACAAAAAACCGATGGAAGCTTACTCTCTATACAATGTGGCCTCCTTAGAGAGCCTCTTGAACCGAGCGATTCATTGGCAAGTAGAGCTCACCTATGCCGATGGATTTAGCAACCCTCAAGTTAACACTTACATGAATCGATTCTTTATTCCTTCCACTGACACAGCTTGGAATGACACCTTAAAAGATGCTAAGTCCTATGGGGTGTATAGCTTGCTTTCCTATGAGTTAAACTCACGTTGGCAGTTACTATATAAGTACGATCAGTTTATTCCAGATAACAGGTTTTTGGCCGACTCTTTTTCTCGCAATTCTGCAGGAATCAAACACTTTTTAAATAGCAATATGGATGTCAATATCCGACTCGAGCAATCCAATTCAACCAGGCCGGGACTTACCGAAGAAGCGAGTCTACCCACCGTGGTGAATTCTGCTTTTGTTTTACTGCACGGTTGGCTTTAGGAGAATTTATGAAATTACTTAATATAACTTTATTTAAGTTAAAATTCAGATCAAACTGGCTCAGACTTCATTTACTCTTCCTTTCCTTTTTTTTGATCAACTTATCTTGTCAACGACAAAACAGCGCCCATGCCCCTCATAGCGAAACGACCACACCCTCCGATTCAAAAAATACGCAAAATACAAAAACCTTAACTGGCCCAAGCTACCTCAAAGATATCAAACCTATTTTTGAAAAATCTTGTATCGCTTGCCATGGAAAAGGCTCTCCAAAAGGAAACTGGCTGGATTATCCTACCGCTTTTTCAAAGAAGGAATTGATCAAATCCAGAGTCTTTACTAAAAAAGACATGCCCCAGGGCTTTGACCTGCCCGAAGATAAAAGAAAACTAATTGCTGACTGGGTCGACAACGGCGCTCCAGAAAAAACAACTGACGATTCCGAATCTCAAAATCCACCTCCAAGCTCAGTCCAAAATCCAACTCAAATTCCAACTCAAAATCCCCCACTTGATTCAAAGCCAAATGTTCCCAATCAGCCACCTGCAAGCAATCAAAGTGACCCCACAAAGAATTTGGAAGATACCCTAACTTATGTCGATCACATAAAACCCCTTTTCGAAAAATACTGTAGCCTCTGTCATAACGAAAATACGGCTGCGTCCCCTATGCCCAATTGGTTACAATATGATGTTGTCGTCCTTAAAGCTGATGCCATTTTTAATCGCCTGATACTGAAAAAAAATATGCCTCCAGAAGGAATGGATTTACCAGCTCCCACTGAAGCTGAAAAACAGTTGTTCTTAAATTGGACTTTGAAAGGAATGAGATATGATCGCAATAAATAATTTTAAACTTCCAAAAATCTCTTTATTCTTATTTTTTTTATCCGGAGTCTTTGTATTAAATCTTCTTGGTTTTAACGTGATTTATTCACCTTGTTTGGCCCAATCAAGCGCAAGCGATCCTGCCGCTGCGAAAAATCTAACCATCACCTGCACTGGCTGCCATGGAGCCGAAGGCCTCAGCAACAATTCTCTGTGGCCAAACCTAGCCGGACAAAAAAAAGAATATTTAGCCAAGCAACTACTGGCCTTCAAAAACAATGAAAGAAAAGATCCCTTGATGAACCCTATTGCCTCTTCTCTGTCAGACAACGATATCGAGCTGATAGCTACTTACTTCTCTAATCTAAAACCGTAGAATCATTCCAAGTTCATTGACGAGACCACAATCTTGATTGACCATAAACATTTCAACCTTACCATCACAGAGGATTTATGGGAAAAATGAGTTAAAACTAGAGCTACGAATGTTGGATGATAGTGATGATAGTAATTTTTTTCTCAAGAACGTAACACTGAAATTTTATAAAATAACTGGAATATCTTGGCACAAAATAGGGAGCCCTTGAACGCTTAAAGGTGCTGCCATTTGATCTAGTTCGTTGAAAGTGTCTAGCATAAAGATGTGCCCATATGCCATTTCTCTGGCCAAGGCCATAGCGCCAGTCTGATAAACTTTGGAAAGGGCCTCCTCTTGTTTGGGGGCCATCATTGAAATCCGTGCAATACTTTCCAAAGCATGACGAACCATACAATTAAAACGTGGTTCTTTCTCTATCCTTTTTAAAAGCCCTAGGGTTTCATCTAAAACAGCCTTAAGATCCTCATTATCAAAATAAGCCTTATAAAGTTTCTTTTTTGCTGCTTTTATGTTGAAATCTACATAATTAGAAAGCTCAGGTACTCCTTGCGGCCAAAATTCATTAAAGACTGTAACCGTGCTCATGCTGACATAATCATCACAAGTAATATGGACACCATACTTTTCAAATCGATCACTTACATAATCAAAATTAGCAAATGTATAACTAAAAAATAAAAGACGTTTTTCAAAGCTGATTAATTTTTCAGAAATTTCTAATGACTTCCCTTGTGAAAGATCAGCATACCTTAGCTTTCTTTCCGTATTGATTTTAATAGCTTCTTTCATATGATCACGAAAACAATTTGCAAAACCGTCTATTGAATGCATTGATAACAACAAAATAATACTCATAAAATTAAGTTTTTGAATTCCAATTAAAGATATTGTCATAACTTGCTATTAATAAAAAACAGACAAACCTGCAAAAAATCTGAGCAACAATAAAAATGAGACTCTGTTGTCTGGAAAAAATTCACCCTTCATGTCATTTTTTATGACACTAATTTTATCCTATAAATAAATCCTATGAGTCTTTTGAAAGTGCTCGAATCAGCTTTCCATAGATATCCTCAAAGCCGCCATTACTCATAATAACGATCAAATCCCCAGGCGCAGATTCCTTCTTTAAGGAGTCCACGATGGAGTTTACATCTTCATAAAGAGAAGCACAAAGCTTGTTGGCACCTTTGTTCAGATCTGCCACTAAATCTTCGGAGGAAAATTTATCTTCGTCCTGAAGTTTGGATTGATCAAAGGCTTTCATAATATAGACTTTTTGACCGGCCCCAAAGGCTTGGGCGTATTCTTTTTGAAATATTTTTCGGCGACTCGTCGCGCTTCTTGGTTCAAAGACGGCATGGATCTTTTTTTGCGGGTACTTCTTCTTTATGCCTTTGAGGGTTTCTCTGACCGCTGTTGGGTGATGTGCGAAGTCTTCGATCAACAGCCTTCCTCCAGGCTCTCCTAAAATTTCTTGCCGTCTTTTGACACCTTCAAAGCCAGCCACCGCTTCTTTAAGAACTTCAGTTTCAATTCTTAAATTTAATGCCATAACAATAACGGCCGTAGCGTTTAGAACATTATACTCTCCTGGTTGTTTTAATAAAAAAGGCCCCCATTGAGAAGATCGGTAAAATACTTTAAACTCCGTTCCCTCTTCCGTCACTTTGGAAATTTCACAGCGAGCATGGTTTGGATTATCTTTTTTATTAAAGCCATAGCTATAGACATTTTGAGTGTTGGTCTCATCTAATAAATCTCTGATATGAGGATCTTCTTCCCAGTAAATAAAAGACCCCTGAACTGGGATTATTTTTAACAACCTAGCAAAGGCTTTTTTTACATCCTCAAGATCTTTATAGATATCGGCATGATCAAACTCAATACTTGTCAGAATCACGTGTTTGGGCTTGTAATGCACAAACTTGGGAACCTTATCAAAAAAAGCGGTGTCATATTCGTCGCCTTCAATGACAAAAAAATCACCTTCTGGATTTTTGAAACTGTAGTTAAAATTTTTTGGAATTCCCCCTATCAGAAAACCAGGTTTCTTTCCCGCTTTTTCCATCACCCAACTCATGAGTGAGGTGGTTGTTGTCTTTCCATGGGTTCCAGAAATACAAATACAATTTTTTTGATCAATGATCCATTCACCTAAGGCTTTTGGTAGAGAGGTAAAAGGAATTCCTGTTTTCTTTAGCTCGACAGCTTCTGGATTTTGAGCCGAAATCACATTTCCAACGATGACAAAATCTGGAGCTGGTAATAAGTTTTTTTCGCTGTAAGGGGTTTTAATTTGAATTCCCAAATTCTCTAATTGAGTGGACATCGGAGGATAGGGATTTGAATCTGATCCACTGACTTGAAAACCTCTCTCTTTAAGAAGCCCCGCAAGCGATGCCATCGCTGTTCCACAAATTCCCATTAAATGAATTTTTGAACCTGGTTTTAAATCCACTCTCGTCCTTTCGTTTCATTCTTTTCATTTTGCAATGATTAATGACTCTAGTTTATAAAGATGATTTTCGCAGGCCCTCAACGATCCAATTGTGAATTTGCGGACGTAATCCTACAAAAGCTTTGTTTTCCCTACCGTAAACGAGCCTATTACTCAAAATACAAACAGCTAAATCGGCCTTAGGATCATACCAAACAGAAGTGCCGGTAAAACCAGTATGCCCAATAGAATCCAGCGAAAAGTACCCACCGCAACTGCTCTTCCCCGGTGTTGGCAACATAAATCCTAGGGACCAATCGCCAAATCCCTCGGGCCTTGATCTTTTAATAAAAATTTGAGTGGTTTTTTGTTTTATTTGATATCTGGCGATTCCAAGAATCTGCGATCGCAAATGCAACATGTACCAACCCAAATCATCAATACTCCCAAACAATCCTGCATGGCTTGAAAGTCCACCCAGAGCCCATGTGTTTTCATCATGAACTTCCCCCTGGAGGAGTTTTTGTCGCCAAGGGCATTCCTCTGTTGGAGCAAAAAGCGAGGTTCTGATGGTGGTTTGATTTCGTAAATGAAATTCGAGCGTTGTCCCCTGGTAAAATGTATCCTTGATGTCATTCCATATCGGAAATAAATCCTTCTGATAAATGGCCTCCAGAACAAAACCAAGCAATAAAAAACCAACATCACTATAGACACTCTGACTTTGTGGGGCGAGCTCCAGTTCCTCCAGCAACTTCCGAAGGTGCTCACGTCTGGACTGCCAAGAATCTTGAAGGTTGAGCTCTTGATAAAAAGGCTTCCACCAAATAAGTCCTGAGGAATGGGTTAACAAATCTTGAATTCTGGTTTTTTCATGACGGTACCAGGGAAGAAAACTTTTAACACGAGAATCTAAATCCCATTTCTTTTCTTCAAAAGCCAACATCATTGCCTGAACCGTAAAAATAATTTTTGTCAAACTTGCTAAATCATAATAAGCGTAGGTTTCCCCAACAGAGATATCACAAACCAGACGGCCATTTTGATAGGCTCTTACCATGACTCCAGGGGTAACGTCCCGGATATGTTCTTCAATATTTTTAATCAGACTTTTTTCTAACACTGAAAATTTCAAATGAATTCCTTATATTAGCTTCTAAAATTATATTCCACTGATAATTCAAAATCGTCACCCCTTTTTTTTATCTTAGCTCTTGATCCTAAGGGCAAAGGTCTTTGTATAGTGTCATGACCCGTCTGAACGCCTTTAAATACAGGTAGACCCAGTTTCTCTCCCCACTCCTTCCAAAGCCAAGCCAGCAAGGATTTTCCATTAGGCTCCAAACACTGAGTCATCTGTCCTATAAAAATCCCACGGCAATTTTTGAATTTTCCAGCGTGCAACAGTTGGGTTAAACACCGATCGATCCGATAGGCTCTTTCACCAATTTCTTCAAAAAATAAAAACTTGCCATCCAAGTCTAGCTCGTAAGGAGTTCCCAAATGGCTCGTCAGGGTGACTAGATTCCCCCCAACAAGAACCGCTGATATTACTTTGCATTTTTTAGCCAACTGATTGATAGGCTTTATTTTTTTGAATACAACTTGGTGTTTTTTAGAAAACAGGAGGTCTAAGTTTTCCTTTTTCGTTTTTTTATCAATCTTGCCTTCAACCCATCGATCCAAATGGGAAGCATGGAGACTCGACCAGCCCCATCGCTGAAAAAAATATATATGCAAGGAAGTGATATCACTTAATCCCATGAGTAACTTTTTTTTCTTAGAAGTTTTAACTTGATCCCAATCAATTTGATCTAAAAATGGTAACAGCTGAATGGACCCATACCCACCCCGCAAACACCAAATAATATCCACTCGGTCATCTTCCAACGCGGACACAAGACTTTGCGCTCTTGTTTTTAAACAGGCCGAGTTTAAAGGGTGTTTTTCAATAATATGAGGATCATATAAGAAATCAAATTCAGGATGCTGAGAAAAAAAGAATTCTATATTGGATAAAACAAAATCATTTGGCTTAAAGCCTGGAGCAATCACTCTGACTACTTTTTTTTTCATAATTACTTTATTTACCATATTTTATCATCACTGTGACTTAGCTTAGGTGTTTTGATAGATCGGCGTCGGGTATTTTTCATTAAAACAGGCGGCGCAAAAATGCTGATTATCACTTTCCATTGAAGCAAACAAACCCTCCATTGATAGATAAGCCAAGGAATCGGCTCCAATAAAATCATTTATCGTTTTCAAATCATAATTAGCAGCAATGAGTTGACTTTTTTGAGGAGTATCGACGCCATAATAACACGGACTTACGGTAGGTGGGGAGGCAATCCTCATATGTACTTCTTTAGCTCCTGCTTGCCTGATAAGATTTATTATTTTTTTACTTGTTGTCCCGCGGACTAAGGAGTCATCAATAACCACCACCCTCTTTCCTTGCAGAACTTCTGACTGAGGATTGAGTTTAATTTTAACTCCAAAGTCTCTGATACTTTGCGATGGCTGAATAAAGGTTCTTCCGACATAATGATTTCTAATAATCCCTAGTTCAAAGGGAATCTTACTTTCTTGAGAGTACCCAATCGCTGCGGGGACACCACTATCAGGGACTGGGACAATAATATCCGCAGCAACTCCTGATTCCTTTGCTAAAAACATTCCTAACCTTTTTCTGGATTCATAAACACTTTTGCCAAAAACTTTTGAATCAGGTCTAGCGAAATAAACATGCTCAAAAACACATTGTGAGAGCTGATTTTTTTTGGCATAGATTTCAGAATGCATCCCGGCTTCATCAAACCAAACAATCTCTCCAGGTTCGATATCTCTGATAAATTCCGCTCCGATTAAATCAAAAGCACAGGTCTCACTGGCGATAACATAAGTGTTCTCTTTTTTTCCTAAACTTAAAGGTCTAAATCCGTTGGGATCACGAAGGGCCACCATTTTTTTCTGTGACAATAAAACAAAACTGAAGGCCCCCTCTAGCAAAAGGACGGATTCTTTCAAAGCTTGGATAAAGTTTTCGTTATTTCTTTTAGAAATAAGATGCAGCAAAATCTCAGTATCACTCGTTGCTTGAAAAATGGCCCCTGTGTAACTGAGCTCTTTTTTGAGCTTCTCGTAATTGACGATATTTCCATTGTGAGCAATAGCAACAGGCCCTTTGTAGAGCTCTGCGGTCAATGGCTGGGCATTAGAAATAAGGTTTTGCCCTGTTGTGGAATACCTCACGTGGCCTATAGCTGCCTGACCTTTAATTTGTGAAAGAATAGACTCAGAGAAGACATCTCCAACCAAACCTAGCCCCTTATGATGTTTATGCTTTCCATTTTCTAAAGAAACGATCCCTGCGGATTCTTGACCTCTGTGCTGCATGGCATACAAGCCGAGATAGGCCATCTGACTGGCCTCTGGATGATTCCAAATTCCAAAGACAGCACATTCTTCTTTAAATGAATCAAACATTTTAATTCCTTCCTTGGGTGGCTCCGACGTGGGTGAAGCCCGCTTGGGTGAAGCCGATTAAATGAAATTCAAGTTGATTCTTCTGACAAAATGACTCCAAAGCTTTTTCAAATTCCATTTTTCGATTTTTTTCTACCGCAAAAACAAATTCATAAAGTCTTTCCTCAAGAAGAAATCCCCCATTTTCTGGATGGTTAAAGGATTTATGGAATCCTTTAAATGAATACTTGCCTTGGGACATTTTCTTTAATGTCATCGCTAAGCCGCCAGACCCAACAACCCTTGCGGCATCAGGTTTTTCCTTAGCTGAAAAATTCCTTAGTTCTTTCACTACTTGAACCCAATAATCTGAATTTAAATCCCCTGAAAATTGCGGCTGAATTTTCAAAACCTCTGCCGTTTTTGCCAGAGCTGCAACCCTTTGATTTGGTAAGAGCGAGCTGACAAGATAAACTTCTAAGCTATCTGATTTAAAATGACATTCAGGAATAGGAACTTCATTTTCCTTAATTCCAACCAACCCTACAGCTGGGGTTGGAGTGATGTTTGTGTTTTGCGTTTCATTATAAAAACTTACATTTCCAGAAATGACAGGCGCATCTAACTTTATTGCCAACTCCGCGTAGGTGTCTACCGTACAAACAAAATCTGACATGACGTCTATCTTTTCTGGATTACCAAAATTTAAACAATCGGTAACGGCCAAACATTTGATTCCTTTGATGGCCATTTGTAAAGCCGGATACAAGATGGCATCTTTGGCCCCAATCTCAGTATCTAAACGCATCCACGCTGGTCGACAACCCAAAGTGATAGCTAGATCTCGATTTGAGGGAAGTCGTAAGAGAGCTAGACTATCTCTGGAATCTTTGATCGTTCGCGCCCCCACTCGTTGATCGTATTGTTCGTAAATCCATTCCTTCGAAGAAAAAGAAGCATTATGTAACATTTTTTCAAAGCTAGAATTAAAATCTAACTTTTGGGAGGCGGAATGAAGCTCAGAATCTGAGACCTGATTTTTTCTAGCAACTTTGCCAAAGGGTCTCTCATAGCGAGGGGCTGAGTCGGTGATCAACGCCGGGTCTATTTCTGTTAACAAATCACCCTTCCAATATAATTTCATTTTTTGCTGATTATTGATAATCCCGACGGGTGAAGCCTCTAGACCCCACTTCTCAAAGGCCTTTTTAACTTTTTCTAAATTTTCTGGTTTACAAACGAGCAACATCCTTTCTTGACTCTCTGAGAGCAAGATTTCTTCAGGAGTTAAGGTGGAGTCACGAAGGGGGACCTGATCCAAATGCAAATCAAAACCGACTTTACCCTTGGCTGCCATTTCAAAACTACTGGAGGTCAAACCAGCAGCCCCCATGTCTTGCATGGCTACCACTATTTTTTGATCCAGAACTTCTAAACAAGACTCTATAAGAAGTTTTTCATAAAAGGGATCCCCAATTTGAATATTTGGTTTTTTGGCATCGTTATTCATATCAAAGGATTCACTGGCCATGGCCGCTCCATGAACCCCATCTTTCCCAGTTTTAGCTCCAACATAAACAACAAGATTTCCAACCCCTTCGGCTTTGGAACTTGCCAATGGCATCCCTTCGGTAACAAGACCCACCGCCATGGCATTGACTAAAATATTGTTATTATAGGAGCTATCATATTCTGTAAATCCCGTAACCGTTGGGACTCCGACACAATTCCCATAGCCGCTGATACCATGAACCACTTCTTTTTCCAGATACTTCATTCTTCCGGCTTCGGGTTCGGTGCTGCCAAAGCAAAGATAATCTGCCAAGGCAATAGGTCTTGCTCCCATGGTAAAGATATCTCTCAAGATGCCACCCACCCCTGTGGCCGCACCTTGATAAGGTTCGATAAAACTGGGATGATTGTGACTTTCCATTTTGAAAATGATTTTTTCACCATACCCCAAATCCACCAATCCTGCATTTTCATCGGAATCGTCCCGGGTCTGTGCATTCCTGTAGGAAAACTTACGTAAATGAACCTTAGAACTTTTGTAGGAACAATGCTCACTCCACAATGCCGAGAACAAGGGCCACTCGATGGGCTTTGGTTCACGACCTAAAAGTTGAAGGATTCTTTGATATTCATCCTGAGAAATTCGATAGTGTTTGAGTTTGGCAGCTAATTCTAATTTCATAAACTTCCTTGGTCCTTGTTTGAATTTAGTACTAAGAGCGAATTTATAAAGCCTTAAATCAAGGCCGCAGGAGGGAGGCGACTGAGGCTTGGCACAGCCAAGTCGCAGGGAGTCCGACCGACGAGAACGAAGATTTAAGGCTTTTTAAATTCGCTCTCCTATAAAAAGTTAAAACCATCTTGTCCCCCCATCCAATCCCAGAGAGCTCGTTCCGGGTGAGGCATTAGGGCACAAATATTTTTTTCTAAGTTCATAATGCCAGCAATTCTTTCAGTTGAGCCGTTAATATCCTCTTTGTAACGCAACCAAATTTGATTCTGATCTTGGATTTTTTTTAACTCTTCCCTAGAAATGTAGAATCGACCTTCTCCGTGGGCAATAGGAAGCCTTATATCTTTTTTACTAGATTTAGGGTTAAAATAAGGGTTCTGATTTTCTTCTTGAAGATCTACCCATTTATCAATAAATTTTAAATTTTGATTTCTTAGTAAAACTCCAGGTAGCAATCCAGTCTCGCAAAGAATTTGAAAACCATTACAGATCCCAAGGATGGGTCGTCCTTTTTTAGCAAATTCAAATACGGACTTCATCACCTCTGATTTAGCAGCTAAAGCTCCACATCTTAAATAATCTCCATAGCTAAATCCCCCAGGAACAATAACACGGTCCACACTTTGAGGGTCAAATTGATCTTGATGCCAAAGCCAAACAGGTGTCATGGATTTAGCCTTTACCATTTCGACAATGTCATAGTCACAGTTGGTTCCTGGAAATCTTAAAATTCCAATCTTCATAAAACCTCTAGTTCATAGGCTTCGATAAGGGGATTGATCAGTAAAAATTCAGTCATTTTTTTTGCATTCAAAAGAGCTTCTTCTTTATTACTGACAGGCAAGTCCAACACCACATATTTACCAACCCGACAGGAATTTAAATGGTACTGGTGACTTTTGAGATTATCTTCAACAGCTCGCCCTTGTGAGTCTAGCAATACATCTCGTGGTAAAATTTTAACTGCGACTTTCATTTGCCTCTCCTATTTTGAGTTAATCTCGCCAATACGGATTCATAACTTTCCTTCACCGAGCCAAGGTCCCTGCGAAATCTGTCTTTATCTAGTTTCTCATTGGTTTCCATATCCCACAATCGACAACAATCAGGAGTGATCTCATCAGCCAGCAAGATCATAGAATTTGAATCCTTACCAAACTCTACTTTGAAATCGACCAATTTAATTTTAATTTCGGCAAACAACTCTGTCAGTTTTTTGTTTATCTTTAAAGCCAACTCTTTCATGACTTCTATATCTCGAACTGGAATTTGATGAATAATTCTCATTTGTTCTTCAGATACAAAAGGGTCGCCTAATTCGTCCTTCTTGAAATAAAATTCAACCAGAGGTTCTGACAAGGGAGTTCCCTCATCGATTCCTAACTTTTTTGCCGTGGAACCAGCCAGGACATTTCGAACCACCACTTCGAAGGGAATGATAGTTACTTTTTTTACCAGCATCCCATTTTGATTTTCTTTTCGAAGGTAATGTGAAGGAATCGAAAATTTTTCTAAATACTCAAACAAGAGAGCTGCAATATCTCTATTAACAATTCCTTTGTTTTCGAAAGATCCCTTTTTTAAAGCATTAAAAGCTGTTAAAGAATCCTTAAACTCCAAAAAAAATTCCTGAGCCGCGGGAGTTTTAAAAATTCTCTTTGCTTTTCCTTCATAGAGCATTTCTTTGTATTCGTTATCACCTTTGTGGTTCAAGTTCATTCTATCTCCCTCTTTTAAATAACTTCAGTCTGTTTTTTATTACTTTTTTAATTGCTTCCCTATGTTTTTTACCGCTGAAAATATCTTCTAGTTCTTTTTTGTTAAAATACTTACTGATCTCTGAATCTTCTAAAAGTTTATGTTTAAGATGCTCACCAAAACCCATAGAATGACAAAGTCTTTGCACATGGCTGTAGGCCTCTTCGCGAGTTAGTCCCTTCTTTACCAAATGAAGAAGGACATGGGAACTATAAAGTTGCCCCTGGGACTGCTCCATATTTTCAATCATTCGTTTTTTATTTACCTGTAACCCCTCCAACAGCTGAGCCATCCGGTGAGTAGCATAATCAGCGACTATAAAGGCATCAGGAAAGACGACCCGCTCTGCCGAAGAATGGGAAATATCCCTTTCATGCCATAGGGCTATATTTTCAAGACCAACAAGACCGTAAGATCGAAGCAGCCTTGCGATACCTGTAATATTTTCAGCGCTGATAGGGTTTTTTTTATGGGGCATCGCCGAAGAGCCTTTTTGCCCTTTAGTAAAACCTTCGACAACCTCACTGAGCTCACTCCGTTGCAAATGTCTCAACTCAACAGCTAACCTTTCAAGACCTGCCCCATAAAGACCAAGGTGAATCAAGAGGTCGCCATGGCGATCCCTTGGAACCACCTGGGTGGCAATCACTTCAGGATTTAACTTGAGATTCTTAGCTACTTGTTTTTCAACAGCCATCTCTTGACTGGAATAAGTTCCCACAGCACCAGAAAGTTTACAGATTTTGACACCCTCAACAGCTCGCAAAAGACGATCTTCATTTCTTTCGACTTCTGCCAAAAAGCCCATCATTTTCATGCCAAAGGTGGTTGGCTCGGCATACATTCCGTGGGTACGACCAGCACACAAAGTGTCTTCGTTTTGTAATATCAATTTCTTAAGAGCATTCTTCAGGCGTTGAATCGACTGAAGAAGAATCGCACCTGCTTCTTGAATTTGCAGACTAAAGGCCGTGTCTAAGACATCGCTGCTGGTCAGTCCATAGTGGATATATTTTCCTTCTTCCCCTACGTTTTCAGCTAAATTGGAAACAAAAGCAATCACATCGTGTTTCGTTACGGCTTCAATTTCGGTGATTCTTTTAACACTGAATTTAGCTTTTTTTTGGATGACTTTGTAGGCCTTCTTGGGAATCATTCCTAATTCACTCTGAACCTTAGCTACGGCAAGTTCAACCTGCAGCATTTTTCCAAATCGATGATCTTGTTCCCAAATTAGCGCCATTTCTGGCCGTGAATATCTATCTATCATTCTAATTCCCTAACCTTTTCCATCCTTAACGCATTAATCAATCTTCCAATAATTTGAAGGTGATTCTGATAAAGGGTTTCTTTGTTTAAATTTTCTAAAGACTCGTAACTTGAGAAATAAACATTTTTAAATGGGTTCACTCTTCTTAGCGCCCTAGAACTCTTTGCAAACTGAACAAATCGACTTGGCCCCAACTGCTGAAACGTGTAGTCATACTCCTGAGGGTAATGAGAAATAGAAACCTTAGTCCCATCAAATCGATGATTCCAAATTTGAATCATCTTTTCTCCATAGTAATTTAAATAATCTTTATTAAATCTTTGTGAGTGGGGAATTTTAATCCACACGTCAATGAACTGATCCCTTGTTGTTCTCTGCACGATCATCAAATTTTCATGGGTCCACGGTGCATACAGGTCACTGATCCAAACAGAGTGCAAGGGCAACAATTTAGTTTCTCTGTTTATTTCTACATCTAAAGTGTATCTGGACCAAACCCACTCGGGCTCTACCATTCCCTTTGGGTAAAGCCAATTTCCAACTTTTCTATTATAGAAATAGCTCTCTTCTGAAGACAGTCCCCATACCAAAGAATCAAATTTGATGACACCTGAATACTCCCCTTTCAACTCAAAGCCTGAAACTTTTTTCGCTCCACTAAAAACAAGATCCACAATAGATGTTGAATGGCTTGACTTGATATTTTGATTTATTAACCACTGTTGGGAAAATTCCAAACTCCGACGTGACAAAGATCTTACCGAAAAGGAATTCATTAATGGCAAAGGATAAGTGGAAGACTGAAACTGATCGTAGGAAGAGTATTCTGTTTGCGAGAGCGTATGGGAAAAATATTCTAACCAATTCTCTCGAAAAGAAAATTTTTTAAAATCAGATGTCAAACCCGTTTTGTAAAATTCCTCTGTAGATTTTGCCAAATTCTCTACAAAACCAGAATGAATCCCCAAGGATTTTAATTGATAGGGAATCAATGAGGACTTGAATTCAATGGGTCCTTGAGGCAGCCAAATGGTCCATCCCCTACCTTGAAAGTCATACAGTTCTTCATAATTGTGCTTTTCAATAAAATGAGGATTTAATAATTCAGAATTAAAAAAACCAAATGGACCTTCAATATCTTCCATAGGCCAGCGCCCCAGTTGGGGGTACAAATCAAGGTAAAGGACCCTCCATCCTTGGCGGGAAAGTTCACTCGCAAGCCACGATAAATTATAGTAGGAACCAACGACAGCAATATCAAATTGATTTACCCCCACACGTCCGCCAACTTCCTTACCAAAAAATGCTCACGACAGGAAATCCCCCAATGGGCTTGCCTTGAAGTCAATGATGAGAAGTTTTTTGGATACACTTTTGATTGAACCAAAAGGGGACCTTCGTCCATTTCTGGAGTTACAAGGTGTAAAGAGACTCCCATTGCTGCCTTGTCTTTGAAAGAATTTTCAATTGAGTCCAATCCTGGGTACGCTGGTAACAAACTGGGATGTAAATTAACAATTCGGCCTTGCCACTGATTTACAAACTCGGCTGGAATTATTTTCATAAATCCAAGCAAAATAATTTTTTGAATTTTCTTTTCTAATAAATAACTATTTAATTCTGAAAAACTAAATGGAGAAAACGTGATTGTCGGGATTCCGCTTCTTTTAGCCTTCAGCAAACCAGGGGCTTTTTTTTTATTTGAACAAACAAGTCTTATGTTACAACCTTCTTTATCTAAAAGCGTCTGCAGATTACTTCCTCTTCCTGAAATAAGAACGGCGGTTCTTTCTAGCTTCTTCATGGAAGGATTAGGAATCATGAAGCCATTCCTCGTTTTTTTGATCTAGAGATAAACTTTCTCGAAGGACGATTTCTCCGACGACAAAAGCACTTTCTCCTTCCTCTTTCAAAAATTTTAAGAGAGCCTCTTTGTCCTTTGCTCCAACAATTAAAACCATTCCTATACCGCAATTGAGAGTTTTTAACATTTCCACCCGAGACAATCCGGTTCTTTTTTGAACTTCTAAAAAAATCTCAGGAAAATCCCAGGACCGTAGACGAGCTACTAAATGGGCAGGAATCACTCGGGGAATATTGTCCATCCCTCCGCCAGTAATATGAGCTGAGGCTTTGATGTGGAATTTTGTTTTTATTTTTTTAAAAATCTGAACATACAATTTGGTGGGCACCAACAGTTGATCTTTAAACTTATCCATATCTTCAGCAAAAGTTTTTCTTAATAAAGAATACCCATTGGAATGAAATCCCGAACTTGGCAGTGCTATAAGAAGGTCTCCTTCAGAAACCCGATGGGCGCCGAAACGCTCTTCCTCATCAACGATCCCCACCGCGAAACCAGCGCAATCAAAATCGGGAGTTTTGTAGATGCCAGGCATCTCTGCCGTTTCCCCTCCAAGTAAAGCGAGATCACTTTCAATACAGGCTTTTTTGATACTTTTTAAAATAGACTTTGCTTGAACTAAATCTAATTTTCCAACGGCTAAGTAATCTAAAAATAACAGAGGGTCGCCCCCAGTGCACAGCAAATCATTCACACACATAGCCACTAAGTCCTGGCCAATCCCATCGTACATCTGATAATCAGCAGCCAATTTAACCTTGGTCCCCACCCCATCGGTGCAAGTTACCAAGCAAGGTTTTTTATACCCTTGAGTATTTAATCTAAACAAAGAGGCAAAGCCCCCAATGCCTTCGACCACTTGTTCTTTGTGAGGTATTTCTTGATTTTCAGCATGTATCCAGTCAACAAACTCGTCGCCGACTTGCACATCCACACCAGACTCTTTATATGAAATTTTTTTTGACATAAAAACCTGCGGCCATTAAAAGGAAATCAGGTAGTCTTGTCAAACAAATATCGAACTGTCTAAAAAAGAATCCTTGAATGGCTTACTAGGTCTGTCTCAAAATGATATTTGAGATTGCATAGAATTTAAATATAAAACATAATAAAAAGAGGGGGATTCATTGAAAGCCAATTTTTTCGTTTTACTTTTGTTTGTTTTTAGTGTGTTTGCTCGTTTTGAAGCTAAGGCCCAATCTGAATCTGGTGACGCCTTTGATCCCTTCTCAGATTACTCGGAATTTGATCAAGATTCTGACGAAGAAGCGGATATTAATTTCTTTAAAAATGGCCGTTTTTTAACTGTAGGAATTGCCGCTGGCCCCAGACAGTTTACCGATAACCTCGCTTCTCTTTATGGCTCAGGCCTAAACTATGGCATTCAATTATCTTATTTTTTTGATTTAAAAATGGCTTTAGGAATTGGCCTCATGACCGGTGATCACTCGGTGAGCTTTTCCACAATCAGCGGCAACAATACGATCGATTATTCAGGATCTGTTTCCTTTACTTCCATTAGTTTTAATTTAAAATATTTTTTAAATACACAAAATGTGACTCGCGGCCTTGCCGACATCAACCCTTATATTCTGGGCGGATTTTCCCAATGGTATCGAACCTATTCCATTAGTGAATTTAACACTCAATCAAGAGAGAACGTCATGGGTGCTGATATCGGAGTCGGCGTCGAAATCCCCTTAATGAGAAGAAAAGCCTATTTAGGTATTCAAGGTGCTTATCACTATATTAATTTTGCAGATGAAAATAAGGATTTCCTATTTAATGGGACAACCAATGAAAAACTGAATAAACGATTTAATGGAGATCTTACCGATTTTCTTCTCATCATTGGTATGAATTATTAATTTTGTTTTTATATAGGGTATTTATTACCCTTATTCGCCATCAGGGAATAGGCGTCCATCACCATAAATGGTCTGACTCAATTTCTTTTCTTGTCTGAAGATAGCTTTTCTGGGAAATTATCTATAATTCCCAAGAGAGGAGTCGTTATGACTAAGAATAAAAACCTTTCAGGATTATATTATTCTAAAATTGTAAAATCCCTGAAATACTTAGAATACAGTTATCAAAGAACCCTTAATATGCCATTAAATCCAGCCCAAATGAATGACTCTGAATTAGAAGCTTGGGATAGTTTTGCTTCAAGATTCGCTAGAACCTCTGATATTTTTTTAAGTAAATATATTCGTGCTTTTATTTTAAAGGATGACCCCGCATTTGATGGCGGTTTTCGAGACCAATTAAATCGTGCAGAAAAATTAAGTTTGATTGCTGATGTGACTATTTGGATGGAAATTCGAGAGTTAAGAAATGCCACCGTTCACGAGTATAGTGACCAAGATTTAGAGAAAATTTTCGAAAAATTTAGAAATTTTTCTCCTCTTTTAATTGAGCTGCCAACAAAGTTGAATCATGAGACTTAGCACTAAAGAGGTGACCTCCATTACGGCTGCATTTAAAATCTGTCTGGGCAATATGGACTACCAGCTTTATCTTTTCGGTAGCCGGACTGATGATTCAAAAAAAGGAGGCGACATTGATTTGCTCGTCGTCGTTCCCTTGAGTGAAAAGCAAAATGTGGTGAATATGAAATCAAAAATCAGAAATGAAATTTTTAAAAATATTCCTGAGCAAAAAATTGATATCACTGCCGCTACAGCCGCAGAACTAAAGACCGATGAGTTTTTAGCGAGTGTTTTTGAGCATGCTATACTCTTCTGTGAAATGACACACTCCCAGTCGCGCGACTCGGATTAGTGGATTTTTTACTACTTTAATGGGACAACCAATGAAAAACTGAATAAACGATTTAATGGAGATCTTAGGAGATCTTACCGATTTTCTTCTCATCATTGGTATGAATTATTGATTTTTTTCTCCCTTATTAAAGGGTTGACTTTGAGCCGGTATTTATTTCTAGCAAATCCAGTACGGCTTCGTAGTGCTTTTTTAAAAACAGTGTAAGTGATTTTTCAACAAAATCCCCCACGATATCTTGATCTGAAGGCTGGTTTCTAATTTCAAATTTTACTTGTCGAGGAAGAAGGCCATAAAGATCTTTTTTATTTAAAAATCTATTTACAAGTCGAAACTTTTTTTCAAAACTAGTCTGAATATAAACCAAAGGCAATTTTCGTTCTTTGATTACTTCAGCTTTGGGATGTCCGTTTTCGAAAACAATACCTATTCCGCTCGTATAGGAATCAATCAAATGGGCATATATAGATTGTACTCTTTCTAAAGTGAGATTATTTAAATCAATCTCGTTAAAATGGAGACCCTTTGAAATACGTTCAAAGTAAAATAAAAAATAACCAATATCAAAAAGAACTCGGTCATTCTCTGAAAGGCTTTCAACAATGCTTTCATATCTGACCTTATCAAATAGTTTGATATCAAATGGATAAACACTTGTACTTTCATGTGTAGAATAAGCATGCGAGAGATCGTGCTGCAGAAACTGCCTTTTCGTGAAGTGCCTACCATCGGCATAGCCGTCAAAAAATCCAGCAAATTTTATCCTATTGGATACCAGGCGATTCACGGCTCTGATTCCTAATCTTTTCCAGGTTACAAAATATCGGCTGTCAGGATCCCTAGCCTTAACGCCGTAATAGTAGGCAAGTTCGACCGGCTTTCTTCGGATTCGCCCTGCATTTATGGACTCAGCTGCCATGAGGACTGGTTCACCTGGCTCCTTTGGCCCTTTATAACGAAGATCATGGATAAATTCATACCAAACAGAGTTTAATCCAAAATTCCTATTTTCGTGAGCAGCGACAACATTATTTGCAAGCTCTTCATTCTCAGTATGGGATCTCGGTGCCGTATAGTTGCGACCGATGGATTGAACTTTATCTCCGAGATAAAATAGTTTACAGGTGTTAGCAGAGGCAAAACTAGAAACTAAAAATATAGACAAATAAGCGCTTAAAACAATATTTTTTATTTTTGATATGGATTTGAAATCTTCCAACATATGGCTCCAAAAAATGCAAGTTTTATGCCTAATATTGATATTGAGAAATAAAGACCGATGAGTTTTTATTTACCTTCCTTAGATCTTACCAAGTGGTAAAGATCTACTTGTGATGTGAGTAATGGAAACCCAGGATCCGGGGTCAAGAACTCAGCATGGATCCGCGTTCCCGCCAGAGAATTGCTCCGGAAACTTTGGGGGATGATACTTCTACAGCAAAATTAATTAGATTTTTCTTCTTAGCGCTTTTACATACATATCTAAATAGTCGACATCTGAATTCATACACTTTTCATCAAGCAGTTCGTAAACGTTTCTTGGATTTTTCCAAGTTTCATATTTACATTTTTGTCCCAAGGCGCCAACCATATTTTTGATTTCAACAAACTCTGCACTTTCCGTATTTTGTGAAGACATCATTCTCAATAGTGGTGCTAATTTAATTGAGATACAATTTTTTTCAATCCCTTTACCTTGGATCGACTCGATTACGGCTGAGGTTACGTAGCTAGATGCAACCGATTTTGCAACCAGTAAGCATTCTTTTACCGATTGTCTCAACCTAGGGAAATTTGAAGATACAAGCTCAACCGCAAACTTAGTTCGTGTTAACATCCTTTCAACTTGCAAATTTCGTTTCGTTATCAGGTCTTTTGGATCGAATGTATTTAAGGTAACTGAATTAAATTTACGCCAAATGCATGATTCTTCGCTGCAATGGTAAAGATTCTCCCGGCTAAGTCCGTCCCAGTATTTTGGCTCGAAATCTGCTGGTCTAAATGAAGCATCGGTATAAAACGTTATTGATCCTTCTGGGGTGGTAGTTATATAGGCTGCGGTTAAATACTTATTGCCTGATTCCGTCATACGAAAACACTTATCTTCTTTTGGATTTGCACAGAAGTATTGTTCTTCATATGCTGGAAGATATGGGTCATCATTAACTACTTTTAAATCAATACTCTTTTGTTTTGACGGAAAATTTACCCTTGGATATCTATTTAAATTATCCGCCGCCAAATCCAATATAGGACTTTTAACTGGCTTTGAAGGTAATTTATTTTTCTCACTTAATAATGTTTCAAAATCTAAACTCTGACTAATTAAGGGATCAAAATGAAACCATTTAATATTTATAACTTTTCTGCTTGAATCCACTGTAAGTTTGGCGGCAATTACATAACTAGGGGCAATAGATACATTAGGATGTATCTCGGTTGTGATATACCCACTTCTAAATATCGAATTCCCAACTTTTAATTCTGTAGGTTGAACTGAGATTGAATCTCCAGTTGGACCTTTCCCAGGTAACCAAGTTGGAAAATACTCTAAGTGCACATCTAGCCTCGAAGATAAACCATAAACTGATGGAATTTTTTGTGAGGAACTTTTCTTTGATGCTGGAAGTTCTAAGCCAATGTTAACAAATGCTTCGTGAAGGACTAATCGGTACATCGATCCAAAATACTCAGACTTTTGCGCTTGGGTTATCGATCTTCCCGGGGCAGGAGGAAGTGATTGAGTATTGCATTTAAAATATCTAGCGCCAGCTTGTTGGCTGCTAAAGCAGTTTCGCGGATTACCCCACTGGTCAAACACCGGATCACTCGTTAGGACTGGCTTAATCGCCAAGAGCACTTGGTAAAATGGTTCCTTTGGGTTTCTTTGATCGTAGGCAACGACTTCGGGAAATGCGATTTGAGCCTCTTTACTCTGAAAATATTTCGACAGCATATTGAGCTGGTATGTAAGATCTGACTCGGTCCAGTTGCCACCACCACTACCTTGGCCTCCCTCCCCGCTTTTCTGTGCGAAAATTGTCAGGCTCAATGTAAGTAAATAGGCAAAAAGTACCGCTCTAAAGGGTTTAAAAACGTTCATAAAATTTTCCTTTTTAAAATATTAAAAGTAGCAATCTTCTAGCCAATATACTTCGTTGCGTTATTTAACTCTATATTTTCCTTATAAGAAATTGATCTAAATTCTTACAAAATTGTAAATATATATAATAAGCTGCCGAAAAGACTTAGGAATGACGATATTTGATTACACTAGTTACAAGTTATTTATGCGTGATTTTATTGGTCAACTTCCCAACAAGGGCCGAGGCGAAGTGAATCGATTAGCTACTTTTATTGGAGCGCATCCCACGCTTGTCAGCCAAGTTCTAAATGGTCAGCGAGATTTCTCAAGTGAGCAAATCTTAAGACTCGGCAAATATTTTGGATTACCGCCTGAGGATATTGACTATCTGATGCTGCTCCTACAATTTGAACGGGCCGGAACCAATGACCTTAAAAAATTTTATGAAAATAAAATCGAAGTCGCAAAAAAGGCATCAATTAAAATTGTTAATCGTCTGGCCGAGCACAGAAGGCTTAGTGAGCATGAGCGCTCGATTTTCTATTCGAGTTGGATTTATATGGCTGTTTGGCTATACACTTCTGTAAATGCTGGACAAACCATTGATTCGGCCTCTCAGCGATTCCAGATATCCAGAGCCCAAGTGTCAGAAATTTTAACGTTTTTAAAAAATGTTGGTTTATGTAAAGAAGAAGAAGGTATTTACCAAATGCAGTCGCAATACTTGCACTTAGAGTTTGGTTCGTATTTCCTGAATAGCCATCATACCCACTGGCGATTAAAATCCCTTGAGCGAATTGAAAACTTAACTGAAGACGAGTTAATGTTTACCTCGCCATTTTCGGTTAGCAAAAAAGATTTTGAAAAAATCAGGGAAGAAATCATTCAGCTTATTAAGTCCACTTCAAAAATTATAAAAGATTCCCCTGCTGAAGATATCGCGTGCATGAATTTTGAACTTTTTTGGATTCGTAAATAAATGGACTTAGAAGCCGATCCATTGTTATTGAGAATAATGGGGCGAGAGATTTTTAAAAACCCGAACTCCACGTTTTCTTGCCTATGCCCAAAACCGAAGTTCAACTCTAAACTAGGTGATGAATTGGTCGACTATGGCGACAGAGATAGTTCAGGCTGGGATTCATTTTATTTGATCTCAAACTCACGAATTAAAGAATGCCGATCTGCCCAAAAGAGCATTTTTATTACTTCGCGGTAAGTGGCATTGTTGCACGTATTCACTTTAACCGGATAGCCCTGAAAATTTGAGGATCCCGTGCAGGTCTTATTATCTTGGCAAACCAGATTCAGTTCTGAATTTGATTTTGCCCTGAGAGGGCCAATACGACTTCGCCCATAGGGTAAGAGGGCATTTGTGTTGATGTGGTCGTTTTTGAATTGGTTATTTTCATTTCATCAATCTTTGATTGGCCGAAAGAACCAAGTCCCACCTTGCATGTGAGACCAAATAGAACCTGACTGCTCGTCAAAACATTTTGAGCCTACAAATTTATTCCAAAAACGGACATCAAATAAACAATAGCAATAAACTTCATAAACACCTCGTAGGCACAGCTCACCCTTTGGCGAAGAAGTTCACTATGCCCAAAAAGAAATCAAATCTTGGCACTTAGGCCAAGGTTTGATTGGAATTGTAGACAACTTGAACCAACGTCTATACTGTATGATTTTTAATAGGAGTTTTTATGTTTAAATTGATATTTGTAATTACTTGTTCTTTTTTAGCGAATTCTGCGATGGCCAAATCTAATATTGTCGGAACTTGGATTAATAACGGCAAAATCTTATCTATTCAGATTGTCGATGACCCAGCAGCTTCTCCTTTCGTGGCAGGAAAAATCTGGGCGGCAATGGCTGGATCAGGAAGTTCCAAAACTATCAAGACACAAAACTTTGAATTAAAGTGCTCTGGCGCAACTGATATAAGCGGAAAGTCATTCGGAAATTGCAAAATAAAGGTTGCTAGAGACATTTTGGTAATTAATCCAGGACAGTCTGAACTTGTGATTAGCCAAGAAGAAGAAAATATAATAATCAGAAACGAATTCAGCCGACCGCCTTCTGGAGATAATCTATACATAGGCTCTGGTTCAAGCGATCAAAATGGCAAAGAAATATTTATTTTTGAAGTCAATTGGCCTCACAATTTTATTGGGATTGTTTTTAGCAACTCAGTTATTTCCGAATAAAACCCCTGAGTTTTGAAATTTAAAAATCACAAGCCACTGAGTCTTTTGGGCCAGTGGCTATTTTTTAAAAGTGAATTGTTTTGGGCCCAACTTTTCAATACTATCCTTTATGATCAGGTCAGGATCGAGAACCATTCTGTCATCGTCCGCTTTCGATAGTCAGTTGCTAATTTTGAGCAATAAGTTCAGATCAGGTTGCTGAAGAAAATGAAATGATTTTAGGATTTATTTCTTTGTCTTTTCCATATTGGGACCGAATTGCAATGACTCATCATCTTGTAATTTCACCTGAATGCAGAGGGCTTGGCTTTGGCACAAAGCTCATAACTACTGTTATTGAATTTTGTAAAAAAAGTGGCATGAAGAAGCTCACCCTTAGATCGGCTCTTTGGAATTCAAGGGCCACAGATCTTTACAAAAAGTGTGGCTTTATTCCAAGAGCTGTGTTTGCAGATTATTTTGGTGATGGCAATGACATGGTCTGGATGGATTTAGATCTTTAGAGATAAATACTATTTCGAACCTCTTTTTCAAAGGGGAACTGCCATGGAATTTCAATATCAAAATGTTAGACCCTCGCATTAGGAATAGCCCTTGGGGCTAAAAAAATTACTGAAATGGCTATTTAATTTGTCGAACTTCGTATTTTCTGCTTTAAAGTGACACATCAAGAAATAAGGAGAATTTTATGAAGTTAATTTTAAGTTTGGTTTTTTTAGGCGGCACGGTATTGGCTCAATCTCAGGGAAACATATGGGATCAATTATCGCGATGTGAGACCTCCTGTTCCTCACGATGCCTAAAGTTAACCTCAGACTTAAGGGAGCAATTAGATCGCGTCGATTCGTCTTGTTCCGCTTCCCAACCTGTTGATCAAAAATTGTTTCAGGAAATTTATGAGTACGCTAAATCAAGTTCTGGCATGTGGTTGAATCCTGATGAAGCTAGGGCATTCGCTGAAAAAATGATCGAAAAAACCAACACGAAATCACGTTTTCCTATTTTTAAAGAGGCCTATGTGTATGCAAAATCAAGTTCAGGACTTTGGTTAAATCCAGAACCGGCTCGTGAATTCGCTATGAAAATCTTTAACCATCGAAATAGCGAGCAAGCTTTAAAATGTTACAAAGAAGCCTACACTTACGCAAAATCAAGTTCAGGCTTATGGTTAAACCCTGATCCTGCCCGCGAGCATGCAGAAAAAGTCTGCAAAATTTGAAAAATGGCAGCGTCCCGAAAGTGGTAGAAATCAAAAAGGGAGTACTCCAGGAAGCTAAAGAATAAGTCTTCAGCAATTAAATCGCTAGACCTAAGATCAAATTTTCGATCGGAAACTCCTCAAACATCAAGCCTCATGGGTCTGCAAGTGTTTGGAAGTCAAATTTACGATATGTAGGTTAGTGGAATTTCTACCATGAAGGCAAAGAAAGCTTTGAAGACTCAAATTTTAAGACAAGTTTAAGACAAGTTTAAGACAAGTTTAAGACAAGTTTAAGACAAGTTTAAGACAAGTTTAAGACAAGTTTAAGAAAAAGAAGCCTCAAACATAAAGTAGAAATTATTTTAGATGACATTCCTAAAGAAGAGCAAAAAGAAATAAGAAAGAAATTAATTTCTATTTTTTGCGGAGCTACCAGTCTTGAGCAACCTAAATTTTTCATCAAAGAATTTAAACATCCCAGTGAAGAGGGGTGTTTAGCATTGATTTACCAGATCTCTAAGAACCACTCATACCCGAAACAAGAAGTGATCAACTGTATTGATCACTCCTGTGTCCTTTTGCACAAATTAATATTAAAACATACGCCACTCTTCAGCTTCAAATTGTGTTAGTGGTTCACAAGGAATTGTCCTATCTACAGCTTTACTGTTGTTTATTATCGTGGCTTGTGAACCTTTTATGTAATCTAAGAGAAACACATTATCTCTTAACGAGCCTCCAGTAATTGTTAGAACATTGTTTCGTTCAAAACTAATGGTTGGGTTTTGGCCTATCCTAGCTGGGTAAATGTCACCTCTTTGGCTTGATTTTAATTTATTAACTCCTTTTTCATTAGGTGACAAGTAAATTGAAATTTTGTACTCGTCATTATTAACTTGATCAAAACATTTAAATCCAATATGACCACCTGCAAATGATAAAGCTGGAATGCCTAGGAATGCCATGGCTAATAATAAGTTAATTTTTTTCATATAGTCTCCTCTGTTAGTTTAATTAATTGTTATTATTAGATTATGCACAAATGAAACCAGGTCTATTGACGATAAAATTGATAAAAATAGAAATTTACTAGTTTATAAGACAGCAAGGGACAAAAAAAGTCACTACTTAAGGCCTCTCCGGTTTTAAGCGGGGTTGGGCCATTTGAATAAAAATTCGTCAGTGTTTATCGATAGATGATTCAAGTATCCACAGCGCTGAAGTATCTTTCGCATGAAGCTGACCTTATTGGTGTAGTTG